>JAICLG010000189.1 GCA_025927515.1 Hyphomicrobium sp. | reverse complement strand
GGATTAAAGCATCTGCGGCATCCAATTGACGCAATCCGCATTTGCTTCTGATTTGCCACAAACCCTGCATAGTGACTGATGTTTTGTCTGGGTGGGGGTAGTCAACGCATGTCCTTTGATGCGCCGACGCAAGCGATGATGAAGAAGGCCTATGATGGTGCCGTCGATCAACTCTCCGAACAGCGCGTGAGCCTGGATGAAACAACGCGTCGTGCAATGGCCAGGGCGATCCTGTGCATGACGAGGCTTGGCGAGCGCAATCCGGATACGTTGATGCGCTATGCGGCTTTCAAGGCGCGAACAATGCTGATGGGCATCGATACGTGACGCGCAGATTTCGGTTTCCCATAAGCGCATCTTTTGGCCCGCGCCCCTGACGACATTGAAACACGGAATTACGCATCGGCTATTTCAAGCCGATATGATCCAGGGTGCGGGGCCTCCAGGCTGAGGGTTCGGCTGAACCGCAAGGGCGTGCAGAACACACGCGGTCTATTCTCTTACCAATTCAAGCGCTTCGCGAAGTCGAGATCGTTCGACGTCCTCATTGGGGCGCGGAATGTTGCGTATTATTTCGGCAATGAACAAAACTCCGGAACCGCGGTCCTGCGACATTCTCCACAGGTGCCCGTGAAAGGTGTTGCAATTGCAAATCATTCGCAACTAGCCTACCTAAAGAGGCGCCGCTCATTGCGGTACACGGGTTAGGGTCTGTTGATGAATGAATCTACCCCATCGATTGGTGACCCAGCGAGATCCGGCTGGCGGTTGGCCGAAGTCGGTGAAGCGGAGCGTAGTTTGCCGGAAGTGTACGCTTCGGTTCCCGTTCCACGGCGGGGATCGTGGTTGAGGTCTCTCCTGGCCTTTACGGGGCCGGGCTACATGGTCTCGGTCGGTTACATGGACCCAGGTAATTGGGCGACCGACATCGCTGGCGGCTCCAAATTTGGTTACACGCTTTTATCGGTCATCATGATTTCTAATCTGATGGCCATTCTTTTGCAGGCGCTGTCGGCGCGGCTCGGTATCGTTACCGGTCGCGATTTGGCCCAAGCATGTCGTGACGCATATTCGAAGCCCGTCGGCGTGATGCTGTGGATCGCTTGCGAACTGGCGATCATTGCCTGCGATCTTGCCGAGGTCATCGGAACGGCGGTTGCGCTGAAACTGTTGTTCGGCATTCCGCTGGTCGTGGGCGCAATCATTACCGCGCTCGATGCGGTTCTGTTGCTCTTCTTGATGAGCAAGGGTTTCCGTTTCCTCGAAGCCGTCATTATTGCCATGCTTGCCGTGATCGGTATCTGCTTCGCGACGGAGATCGTGCTTTCCGCGCCGCAGATCTCGTCCGTCCTCGGAGGCTTTGTTCCGTCGAAGGAGATCGTCAGCAATCCCGAGATGCTCTACATCGCCATCGGCATCATCGGCGCAACGGTGATGCCGCATAATCTCTATCTCCATTCTTCGATCGTTCAGACGCGCGCAATCGAGCAAACGGAAGCCGGCAAGCGGCATGCCGTCCGTTGGGCGACGGTGGATAGCACCGTCGCGCTGATGCTGGCACTTTTCGTCAATGCCGCCATTCTCATCGTTTCGGCCGCCGTATTTCATGCGAAGGGCCAGACGGGAGTCGAGGGAATAGAGCAAGCCTATGCGCTGCTTTCGCCATTGCTAGGCGTCGGAATTGCTTCGGTGTTGTTTGCGGTGGCCCTGCTCGCGTCGGGGCTGAATTCCACCGTTACCGCAACGCTTGCAGGCCAGATCGTCATGGAGGGATTTCTCCGATTGCGATTGCCGCATTGGGCGCGGCGGCTTGTTACACGCGGAATTGCCGTCGTTCCCGTGGTTGTGGTCACTGCGCTTTATGGGGACTCGGGAACCACGGAACTGCTCATTCTCAGCCAGGTGATCCTGTCGATGCAGTTGCCGTTCGCAGTCATTCCTCTTGTGCAGTTCGTGTCGGACAAGAGGAGGATGGGGAATTTTGTAATCTCACGCCCCGTCGCGATCCTTTCATGGACCGTCGCCGCCATTATCGTGGTCCTAAATCTCAAGCTGCTCTTCGATACGGCGATCGGAATGGGATGAGCGCGGATCGTTCGCTGGATTCCGGCGGACGCATTCGATCGCTTGGCGAGGTCAGGGATTTCTCAGGCGCGGCGCTTCAATCGACCTCGACGCAGCGATGGCCTGGGCTGCGGAACGCCGTGGTCCGCCACGACCCTATAGAGATCCGATCGGGCTGATACCTCATCTGAAACGTGGGTCGCTGAAGTAACCTGGATGTTCGGATAGAGAACGACGAGATCACGGCCCGATCGCTTGGCTGCGTACAAAGCTGCGTCTGCCTGGCGTATGAGGTTGGGCAGTTCCGCGTGTTTCGTCATGTGCGAAACACCGACGCTCACGGTGCTGTTGAAATGGCCATTTTGCGAAATAAAGCGTTGTTCGCGGAAGCTCTGGCGCACGCGTTCGGCAACCATCGTCGCGCTTCTCTCCGATGCGTATGGCAAGAGAATTGCGAATTCCTCTCCTCCGATCCGAGCGGCCAGATCTCCGTCCCGAACGGATGCTGTCAGGATGCCTCCAAAACGTTGCAGCACACGGTCGCCCGTCTGGTGCCCGTGATTGTCGTTCACCTGCTTGAAATGGTCGAGATCGAAGACGATCAGCGAGGCCGTCGCGGGCAGCCGCTTGGCGCGTTCGAAAAGGGCGCGCCGATTGAAGAGGCCGGTGAGGGAGTCCGTTTCGGCGTCTCGCTTATGGCGCCTTGTGAGACGGACCTGATTCAGACCGAGCGATAGTGCTCCGATGCCCGCGATATTCGTCAGAGACACGATAAGATTGAGGTTCTCCGCCCAGTTTTTGGGGGCGTGATCCATGATCCAGCTGCGGTCGCCGATCAGGACAATGGCGCAAAGAAGAAAGGAAACGCCGGTAAATGCGTAAAGACCGGAGAGGGTCGTTATCAAAAGTGGAGCTTCGGTCCGCCACCGCCAATATTCATAGGCCGTCGCGAAAAGGATCAAGGCTGCCGCGATATTGAAGGCGATATAGGAAATCCCGTCGAAGCCGTAAAACATCGGGACGGCCATGGCAGCGACACCAGCTGTGGTGACGCCGACCATCTTGGACAACGGCAGGACACCCGTTCGGAACTGATGAGCGGCCCCAAGGAACAGAACCAATCCTGCCTCGAGAGCGGCGAATGCGATTGCGCCGAGCGGCAGCGAATAATGGTTCACGAACGTGCCGTAGACCATGACGCTGGCAACAAGAAACGATGCGCCTATCGCCCACGTCATGAGCACGCGGTCGCTGCGGGAAACGATCCAACTGACGAAGAATGTCAATGCAAGTCCGGCGCTGCAGAAACTTAGCGCGGCAAGCATGGAATTATAATCAAAAAGAATCATGAACCCGAAGATAGCAAAAACGATCACGATACTGATGACCGTGACGTCTTAATCCGGCCCTAAAAAATTCATTCGCAGTGTCTTCTTGACTGAATATCGAATACCCAGGGCGATTCGGAATTCTCGTAGGGAAAAATTCCCTATTGGCGCGATACGGAGCCCCTGAAGATGGCGACGTATTGCACGCCCGCCCGCCGGATTGGCGCGCTCCGAACCGGTTCAATCGCCACTAGCTTCGCGCCGGCCGGCGACGTTCGTGGAACCAGGCGCGGTACTCGCTCATTTTTTCGCGCTGCGCTGCTGGAGCGTGGCGTTTGCATGTTGACGCTTCGTCGCTTTTTTCGGGCGCGCCCCATCGCAACTCGACGCAGTCGTTGACGTTGTAGGCCATCTCAAGCTCAGGGGCGCGCTCAGCGACATCCTTCAGCTTTAGCGACCATGGAGAGCCATCGCTGCGCATATACGTGAATTCTCGTTTCGCGAGTTCCGAGGCGAGTACGCTCTCTAGTTCGGTCTTTACCTCCGCAACGCTTTTGCCGGACGGCATGGCGTAGCGATTGGGCCGCTGTGCAACGTGGTCGGGAAAGCGGCGAACGACGTCGATCGCAATCAGCAAGCGCAGATCGCGGGAGGGCGTTGCGAAATCTTCCCATGCTCCCGTTGTCTCGAAGATCGATGCGCCTTTCGGCATTGTTACTGTAGCACCGCCGCCGTTCTGGTACTTCCGGCCGTTCTCGACGGACGTGACGCGCGTTTTCACCTGTTCATCAAGTGCGGTGATCGCCTCTTCCATTGCGCGCTTGGGATCGAGAGGCGCGGGCGACATTACTTCATCCATGCGATCGTAGAACTCGTCGACGCCGAGATGAGACTGTTCAAGGGAAAAGTCCCCGTATTCGGGATCTTTGGAGATTTCGGCGTTAGTCAAACGCCGCAACGTCCCATTATTGTCAGCGACGATCGGCCGGAAATGTTTGAAGCCGGGGCCACCGAGGGCGGGGTCCTGGGCGAACAGGAAATTGCCGCGCCAGAAGCGTTTACGCGCGACCGTCCCATCGGGTTGACCATCTACGGCGAGAAGAACACCGGCAGCATCGGCGGTTTGCGGGATACGCTTCACGAGCACCAGTACGTGTCCGTAGGGATCTGCGTATATCGTGCCTGGGCGCAGCGTTTCCTGCTTCAGTGGCACAGGATAATAATCGGCTTTGTTGTCGTTTCCGGCCGTTCGCCCCGATCCGGAATGGACAGCGTTGGCCAGTGTCGTTCGCACGTAATAGCCAAACCCCGGCACGAGTCCTCGCGGATTTTGACTAGCCTTGATGGCGGCTGCCGCTTCGCTTTTGTTGGTGAATGCGTCGAGGAAAAAACCTGACTTGGATTGCCGTGTTTGATTGGCTTGGCGCGCTGGGGATGGTTCTTGATTCACGATATTCCACCACTGCGAACACTTCGGGGCTTTGCCGCCGCCACCGCGCGTACACTTGGAGTATCCAAAAGGCAGGCCCATTTTGAACGCAAAATAAGCGCGCAAGAAGTAAGGAAGGTCGGCGCAGTCCGGGCGATAAACGAGTCCCTTCTGATCCTCGCCGAGACCGAGATAGTTGAAGAGAAGATTGCGCGACTTATCGCGCAGAACTTCATGAAGCGCGGGCCACGATAATTCCTGTTCGAGAGGTGCGTCGAAGAGCTTCTCGATCCATGCGGAATATAAATTTTCGGTCTTGCGATTCCACGTGTCGCGGATCGGCCAAACGCTCTTTCCCGTAGCGTGTATCTCTGAGCGAGCCGTGGCGGACACGCTAATTTCGCGCACGACAGGGCTGCAGCTGGAAGATGGTCCTTGTCGCACAAGCTGCGCACGCCATTTTCCGACGGCAGGTGATGTGACTTCGGTGACCCAGAAATAGGGTGGACCGCCGCGACGCTCTTGCGACTTGGCCGCGACGGAACCGTCGGGCGCGATCAGAGAGAGTTCGCCGTCGATGGGCCGATCGGAGGCAAAGAGCACGCGTAACGGCGCGCCCCGCGACGGCGCCAACGGCGAAGAGAGTACGGCGATTTCCGACGACGGAACGCAATTGCCCGCTCTGTCCTCCGCGCGTGCGCCGGTGGCCCCGATGAAGCACGCCGAAAGGGCGGCCACGATCGATAGCAGTGCCTGCACGCGTACGGTCAACCAGCGTTGAGAAAACAAACGACGCCCCCCGTGCTCCCCTGGATGCAATCAGTTCATGTGAAAGCTATGTCCAAATCAAGGAGCCCGCTAAATTCATGACAGTTATGGGCGCGAGCCGCGGCGGGTTGCGGCCTGTGAGATGGCGGATGGCTCTACCGGCTGAGATTGGTTGGGGGCCCCAAGCGCGATTGGAGGTGCATGGACCGGCGCGCGTCCCAGCAATGTTGTCAAGCAGCAAGGATGCCGGTAGTAGAATCATTACCTTCCAATCACATGTATCTTGGTGCAGCGGCGAAATTGCGGAGGCCGCAGCATCGTTTGAGACTGCCG
>JAICLG010000153.1 GCA_025927515.1 Hyphomicrobium sp. | reverse complement strand
TGCTGCGTTGTCGGGTTTGACCGAGCCGCCGTAAAGAATACGTATCCTCTGCCCTTCGGCTCCGGCAATCTCTGCCAGATCGCGGCGGATCGCGCCGTGAACGGCCTCGACGTCCGCTGGCTTCGGCGTCAATCCCGTGCCGATGGCCCAGACGGGTTCGTAGGCGATAACCGTGTTCACAGCCGTCGCTTCCTTCGGCAGCGATTGCCTGAGTTGCCGCGACACGACACCGAGTGTCTGCCCGGCCGCACGTTCGCCCTGGGTCTCACCGATGCAGACGATCGAAACGAGCCCCGCCCGATGCGCCGCCGCCGCCTTCGCCCTGACCTCGGCGCTCGTTTCGCCGTGATCGGCGCGCCGCTCCGAGTGCCCGACGATGACGGCCGAAGCTCCCGCATCCTTGAGCATTTCGGCTGCGATATCACCCGTGTGCGCGCCCAAAGGCATGGCATGGCAATCCTGCGCGCCGAGCGATAGACGAGACCCCGCAATCGCCGGAGCAAACGAAGCGATGAGGGTCGCGGGTGGCGCGATCATCACGTCGGCGCGGACGGAAGCCAAGGGTCCTGCAAGCGCATCGCGGACCGCTACGACCTCGGCGAGGCTTCCCTTGAGGCCGTTCATTTTCCAGTTTCCGGCAACGAGCGGCCGGATATCGTGCATCTGCCCGGTCATGCTATCCCTTCGTTCGGGGCTCGAACCATCTGTTTTTCGTGCATCCCGCTGCTTTGTGCCCTCCGGCATCCTCCGCCCTTGCAATCTGCGGCGGCCTGCGCTTCATATCATGCCGATCCGCCCCGTCACGCGGGGTCGTTTACCATTCGAAGCCGATTGACCCTACGCCCTCCCGCGCGGCAGCGTCACGCTTCCATCAACGGGAATTTCTACTTCCATGCTCGAAGCAATGAGACGCGGCGCCCAAACTCCGGTCGCCAAGCTGTTGTTCGGTATTTTGGTCTTTAGCTTCGGAATTTGGGGCGTGGCCGACGTTTTTCGCGGCTGGGGTCGCGGCTACGTGGCCAAGGTTGGTCACACAGAGATCTCGGCTGAGGAATTCCGCCGTTCCTACCAGGATGACCTGGACCGTATCTCGCGGCAGACGAAACAGCACATTACTCCCGAGCAGGGCCACGCATTCGGTCTCGACCGCCAGGTTCTCGCACAGATGCTGGCTGGAACTGCGATCGAAGAGCATGCGAAGCAATTGGGGTTGGCGATATCGGATAAGACTCTCGTCGAGGGCATCCGTTCCGATCCAAATTTCCAAACGGATGGCAAGTTCAACCGGCAGGGCTTCGAAGGTCTCCTGCAGCAAATGGGCCTCAGCGAGCAGGGCTTCATCGAGCTTCGCCGCAAGGACGAGCTGAGAGGCGCCATCGTCGGAGCATTTGTGAAAAGCCAGACGGTTCCGAAGCCGCTGTTCGAAATCATGCACGCTTACAATGACGAGAAGCGCGTCATCGAGTGGGTCAAGATCGACCCCGATGCAGTCACCGTCGCCGAGCCCGACGAAGCGACCCTCAAAAAGCAATATGAGGACAACAAATCCCAGTACATGACGCCGGAATATCGCAAGGTCCAGGTGTTGACGCTGACGGTCGACGACCTCAAGAAACAGATCAAGATCGGTGACGACGAAATCGCCAAGGCGTACGAGGATACCAAGGATAGCTACAACACGCCCGAGCGGCGCCGGGTGCAGCAGATCGCCTTCAAGGATAAGGCAACCGCTGAGGCAGCCCTCAAGGCGTTGCGCGACGGAACGAAAACGTTCGGCGACGTCGCCAAGGATGCGGGCGCGAAGTATACCGACGTCGACCTCGGCCTCGTGACCAAGAAGCAGCTGATCGATCCCAAGGTCGCCGACGTCGCCTTTTCTCTCGAAAAGGACAAATATTCCGATGTCGTGGAAGGCCGCTTCGCGACGGTGATCCTGCGCGTCACGCAGATCGAAAAGGGCGTCACGCATACCCTCGCAGACGTGAAGGACCAGGTCCGTGACAAGCTCGCCTCGGACAAGGCGCGCAACGATTTGCAGAACAAGCGCGACGATATCGAGGATCAGCGCCTTGCCGGTAAGACGTTGAAGGAAATCGCCGACAACCTGAAGATTGGCTTCAAGGAGATACCGGCGGCAGACCCGAATGGTCTCGGGCCCGACGGCAAACCCGTCATGGAGACGCCGGAACTCCGCAAGATCATGGCGCGCGCCTTCGCTCCCGACAGCAACGACGACACACCCGTTGAACTCGCCGACGATGGCTTCGCTTGGGTCAACGTCCTGTCGACCGAAGCGCCGAAGCAGAAGCCCTATGATGCTGTCAAAGAGGACGTTAAGAAAAACTACATGTCCTCCGAACGGCACCGGCTGATCGATGAGCTTGCGAAGAAGATGACCGATAAGGTCAATGCCGGCGCCCCGATGACGGCACTTGAAGCCGAAGCCAAAAACAAGGTCGAAAAGACCGACCCGATCACGCGCAAGACGATCCCGCAGAGCATCACGGGCGCAATGGTCACGCAGGCGTTCGCGCTTCCCAAGGATAAAGCCGGTCATGGACCGTCGAGCGACCGCACGACGGAAATCGTATTCCGGGTTGCCGACATCATCCCGGCGCCCCCGGCTTCGCTGACCGAAACCGACGAGCTGACGAATCAGCTCAAGGACGAGTTGGCCAACCAGACGCTGAGCGAATACACCGAAGCTCTGAAGAAGCGCTACGGCACTTCGGTCAACCAGACCGAGGTCGATGCAGCCGTCGGCGTCAGCCAAGAGTAAGAGTAAGCGAAAGTGAGAATGAGGTGACCGCCTTGACGTCGCCAGCGCCGTCGCCGAGCGACGCAGGGTCTGCCGCCGCAGCCGAAATTCTCCCGTGCCGTGACGACTTCGCGAAAGTCTATGCCGGCGGCACCGCACAGGTTGTCTGGACGCGGCTCGTTGCCGATCTCGAAACGCCGGTTTCGGCATATCTGAAGCTCGGCGAACGTCGACCGATGAGCTTCTTGCTCGAATCCATCGAAGGCGGATCGGCGCGCGGCCGCTATTCCGTCATCGGCTTTTCGCCCGACATCATCTGGAAGGCGGAAGGCGACACGCCGCGCATCAACCGAACCCCTATCTCCGACCCGGCAGCATTCGTGCCCGACGACGTGCCGACACTCCAATCGCTGCGCAAGCTGTTGGCCGAGAGCACCATCGCGCTGCCGGAATCGCTGCCACCGATGGCCGCCGGCATCTTCGGTTACATGGGCTACGACACCGTCCGCCTGATCGAGCAGTTGCCGGAAATGACTCCCGACCCGTTGGGCGTACCCGATGCGATTCTCATTCGTCCGACGCTCATGCTCATCTTCGACAACGTGAAGGACGAGATGACGCTCGTGACGCCGGTCCGTCCGAGACCGGATGTGACCGCTGAGGAAGCGTATGCGAGCGCCATTGCGCGGCTGCACTCAGCGATCGCGAGCCTGGAAGCGCCGCTGCCGCATGGCTCGTCGGCGACAATGGCGGCGATCGAAATCGCGGAGCCGCAATCCAATACGGCCGCCGCCGAATACATGGCGATGGTCGCGAAGGCGAAGGAGTACATCAAGGCCGGCGACATTTTTCAGGTCGTCCTTTCGCAGCGCTTCTCGGCGCCCTTCGTGCTGCCGTCTTTCGCACTCTACCGCGCGCTGCGCCGACTCAATCCTTCACCATTCCTTTTCCATCTCGACTTCGGCACGTTCCAGCTCGTGGGATCCTCGCCCGAGATTCTCGTGCGCGTGCGTGACGGCGTCGTCACGATCAGACCTATTGCCGGCACCGCGCGGCGTGGCGTCAACGACGCCGAGGATAAAGCGCTCGCCGCAGCCCTCCTCGCCGATCCAAAAGAACGTTCCGAGCATCTGATGCTGCTCGACCTCGGACGAAACGACGTTGGCCGCGTCGCGACGCCGGGCTCGATCAGCGTCACGGATCAATTCGTGATCGAGCGCTACAGCCACGTCATGCACATCGTCTCGAACGTGATCGGAACCCTGGACGAGGAAAATCACGACGCCATCGATGCTTTGATGGGTGGCTTCCCCGCGGGCACCGTTTCCGGAGCGCCGAAGGTCCGTGCCATGCAGATCATCGCCGAGCTTGAGAAGGCGAAACGCGGTCCTTATGCGGGCTGCGTCGGATATTTTTCGGCCGGCGGCGAAATGGACACCTGCATCGTGTTGAGAACAGCCATTCTCAAGGACGGCATGATCCATGTGCAGGCAGGCGCGGGCATCGTGCACGACAGCATTCCGGAGAACGAACAGCAGGAATGCATCAATAAGGCAAAAGCCGTCGTCAGAGCCGCCGAAGAGGCCCTGCGTTTTGCTTCGAAGGGTTCGGCAACACCCGCCACCGGCAACAACGGCGGCGCGTTCGGCTGAACGCTGGCACCACCTCACCGTCATCTTCGGCCGAGCATGGTGTAGCTATCGCGAAGGCCGGTGATCCGGGGCAAGGACTAAGACGCAATCAGGTCTTCGCCTGTACGTGTTGTCGGCGCCAGCGCCGTGCCCAGGCGCACTGCCACGGCGACCAGCGTGGCCGCCACAGCAAACTGACGACGCTGTGCCAAATCGCGTAGAGCACGAACCAGAAGAGAACGCGCACCGGCACGACACCCAGCGCGAAGATCCATCGCTGAGCACGTTTCGAAGCCGCCAATCCGTATTTCTCCGTACGCGCCCGAACCCACGCGCGCACCTTCTCCCGGCCGAGCACGCGCTCCGCAATGCGCAGTGCAACAAACGCTGCGACGGCGAGTGGAAGCAAGAGCCAGAGCACGATCCACAAAAGCTGCGTGATGACCCACAGCACAATGCTGGCAAACAGCCCAAGCAGCCAGACAAACGGCGCAAGCACGTAGTCCATCCGTCACGAGCCTTTCAGTCCGGCGCCACGAACTTCGCCCAAACGCTTAACGGCGGCGGCGACGTGCTATAGACTCGCCCCGTCATCCGCAACGCCAGCTCCGGGGCGCAATGCTTTCTCTTGCACTTCTTCGTCATGCCAAATCGAGCTGGGAAGCCGAGGAGCTCGATGATTTCGATCGCCCCCTGAACGAGCGCGGACGCAGCGCCGCGCCCATCATGGCAAAAGCGCTGAAAAGTCTGCCCTTCAAACCGCAGATCATTCTCTGCTCGCCCGCCAAGCGGACGCGCGAAACACTTGCCCTCATGGAACATGATCTGAACCCCACGCATGACAACGTCGTGTTCGACGATCAATTGTATCTGACCAGCCCCGAAACGCTTCTCGATCGCCTGCGCCACGTCCCCGCGTCCACTGATACGGTGCTCATGATTGGTCATAACCCTGGCCTTCATGGTCTCGCCCTGATGTTGACGGGCAAGGGCGACGCGAAGTCGATATCGCGCCTTGAAGACAAATTTCCGACCGCAGCCCTGGCGCTGTTTACGTTTCCGGAGACGAATTGGCGGGACGTCGGCCCTGCCTCCGGTCGTCTCGAAGCCTTCATCACGCCGCGCGACCGCCTCTGAGCCCCATTTGAAGGCCAACTCCGGGGCGACCATATTCTACTGTCGCCCCCTGCCCGCGGTCTGCTAGATAGATCGCAAAATCCGGCTTGGACCTAAGTTTTCGAGCACAAAGGCCAATATGCTGATACTGATCGATAACTACGACAGCTTCACCTACAATCTCGTCCATTACCTGGGCGAGCTTGGCGCCGAAAGCGTCGTCATTCGTAATGACAAGGTCTCGGCAGATGAAGTTCTGGCGAAGAAGCCTCAGGCGATCGTCCTGTCGCCCGGGCCTTGCACGCCGAATGAAGCGGGTGTCTGCCTCGATCTCATCAAGAAGGCCGGTCCGAACATTCCGCTGCTTGGCGTCTGCCTCGGACATCAGGCCATCGGACAGGCCTACGGCGGCAAAGTCGTTCGCGCGCCGGTGCCGATGCATGGCAAGCTTTCGACCATCACCAACACCGGCAAGGGCATCTTCAAGGGCCTGCCGAAACAATTCGAGATTACGCGCTACCATTCGCTGATCGTTGACCGCGCCACGCTGCCGGATTGCCTGGAAGTGACAGCCGAGACGGATGACGGCATCATCATGGGGCTGCAGCACAAGACGCATCCTGTTCATGGCGTGCAGTTCCATCCAGAAAGCATCGCCTCGCAGCAGGGTCATGCGCTGCTCGCCAATTTCTTGTCGCTCGCCGGCTTCACGCCGAAAAGCCGCAAGGCGGCATAGCAGGCGAGATACCACCAGTGACGACAACGCCCGTGACAACCACCGTCGCCAACCCCGCCCGCGAACTGAAGCGCCTGATGAACCGCGTCGCCGACGGCGAAACGTTGGGCGACGAGGGCATGCAGCACGCACTCGATCTTCTGATGTCGGGCGTCGCGCCCCCGGTAGCAATGGGCGCCTTCCTGATGGGCTTGCGCCTTCGCGGTGAAACAATTGACGAAATCACAGGCGCGGCAAAATTCATGCGCAGCCGCATGACGACCGTCGACGCGCCGCCGGACGCGATCGACATCGTCGGAACCGGAGGCGACAGCCGGGGCACGTATAACGTCTCGACTGCGGCAGCACTCGTCGCAGCAGGCGCGGGAGCGGTCGTCGCCAAGCACGGCAATCGTGCGGTGACCTCGCTTTCCGGTGCATCCGATGTGCTCGCAGCGCTCGGCGTGAAGCTCGACGTCCCGCCGGTCGTCGTTTCGCGCGCCATCTCCGACGCATGCGTCGGCTTTCTCTGGGCGCCGCTCTATCATCCCGCGCTGAAGACCTGGGCGCCCGTTCGCGCCGACCTGGGCCTTCGCACGATCCTCAATTTGCTCGGACCGCTTTGCAATCCCGCGGAAGTGAAGCGGCAGGTGCTTGGCGTTTACGATCGCAAACTCGTGCAGCCGATCGCCGAGGTATTGCGCAAGTTGGGGTCCGAGCACGCCTGGGTTGTTCACGGCGCCGACGGCATGGACGAGCTGACGACGACTGGCGTCACGCACGTTGCCGAGCTGAAAAACGGCGACATCTTCGCCTTTGACCTGACGCCGGAAGATACCGGCCTGCCGCGCAGCGACATCGCATCGCTCAAGGGTGGCGACGCGGCAACGAACGCTGCGGCGATCCACACGCTGCTGCAAGGAGAGCCCGGTCCTTATCGTGATATCGTGCTCTTGAATGCTGCGGCGGCTTTGATCGTCGCGGGCAAGGCCGACAGCCTGCGCACCGGCATCGAGAAAGCCGAAGTCGCAATCGACAGCGGCCAGGCCGCCCGGGCTCTCGATCGCCTCATCGCGGTCACCAACG
>JAICLG010000222.1 GCA_025927515.1 Hyphomicrobium sp. | reverse complement strand
CAAAAGCTGATCGGCATTTCACTCGAAGGAAGCGTTGGTTGATGAATTTCCTTCTCCCCGTTCTTCACGGGGAGAAGGTCAGGATGAGGGGCAGAGGCTGGCGCTGTCGTTGTGGCTGCCCCTCACCCCGACCCTCTCCCCATAAAAATGGGGCGAGGGAGAAATCGGATAAGCCGCCAAAAAGCGGGCTCGTATTGAAACTGAGGTTGTTCAAAATGCTTGAAATCAAAAACCTGCACGTGAAGCTCGAGGACGAGGATCGCGTGATCCTGAAAGGCCTGTCGCTGACCGTCCCGAAAGGCGAAGTGCACGCCATCATGGGCCCGAACGGCTCGGGCAAGTCGACGCTCGCTTACGTTCTGGCCGGCCGCGACGGTTACGAGGTTACCGAGGGCGACATCCTTTGGAATGGCGAGTCGATCCTCGACATGGAAGCCGACGAGCGCGCCGCCAAAGGCGTCTTCCTTGCGTTCCAATACCCGATGGAAATCCCGGGGGTCGCCGGTCTGACGTTTCTGCGCACGGCGCTCAATGCGCTGAAGAAGAAGCGCGGCGAACCGGAGCTGACGACACCGGCCTTTATGAAGCTCATCAAAGAAAAGGGCGACAAGCTCAACATCGACATCGAGATGCTGAAGCGTCCGGTCAACGTCGGCTTCTCGGGTGGCGAGAAAAAGCGCTCCGAGATTTTGCAGATGGCGCTTCTGGAGCCGACGCTGTGCGTTCTCGATGAAACCGATTCCGGCCTCGACATCGACGCGCTGCGCATCGTCTCGGAAGGCGTCAACGCGCTTCGCGACAAGGACCGCGCCTTCCTCGTCATCACCCATTATCAGCGGCTCTTGAACTACATCGTGCCCGACAAGGTCCACGTCCTCGCTGATGGACGCATTCAGAAGACCGGCGGCAAGGAGCTCGCTCTTGAACTCGAGAAGTCTGGATACGCGGATTACACCGGCAAGGCGGCGTGACATGAACGTAGCAGTAATGAAAACGAAGGCGGAGCAGGCGCTGACGGAAGCGTTCGAGGCTGTCGCCGGTAAACTTCCTGGCAGCGCGGCGGTGAAAGAACGCCGCGCCGAAGCCATCGGCGCGTTCGGCTCCCTTGGCTTGCCGCATCGGCGCATCGAGGAATGGAAGTACACGGACCTGCGCGCCAATCTCAAGGAAGCGCTCCCCCCGGCCATTCACGATGAAACGCCGCTGACCATCGCGGAGCTGATCGTTGCGCTCGGGCCGCTCGCACACGTTGATGCGTATCGCGTGGCATTCGTCAATGGCCGCCATCGCGCCGAGCTTGACGACACCAGCGAAGCCGCGGGCCTCGATGTCGCGACACTTGGCAAGACCCTCGCGTCGGCATCGGCCAATGTGGCTGATACGCTGACCAAGTCGGATGCCAATGGCGCGATTGCTGCGCTCAACGCAGCCTTCATGACCGACGGCGCCATCGTGCGTGTCGCCGACAAGGCGATGCTGGCGAAGCCGCTGCTCGTCGTCTTCGTGCGCGCCGGAAGCGGCAAGCGCTCCGTAAGCGTCCGGAATTTCGTTTCGATCGGCGAGGGCGCAACGGCGACGATCATCGAAGCGCATGTTGTTCTGCCAGGCGCCGCAGTGGATGCGCAAAGCAACGCGCTAACCGAAGTTACCGTTGGTAAAGCCGCAACGCTGAGCCACATCAAAGTGGCCGTCGATGAAGGCAAATGCGTGCATCTCGCCGATTGGGACGTCTCGCTCGACGCGGATGCAACCTATCGCGGCTTCCAGTTTTCCTCGGGTCTGGGATTGGCACGTAACGAGATCAACGTCCTCTACACGGGCCAGGGCGGCAAGCTCGATTTGTCGGGCGCCTACATGGCGCGTGCGCACGAGCATATCGACACCACGCTTGTGGTCGACCACGCAGTGCCCCATTGCGATAGCCGCGAGCTTTTCAAAGGCGTCCTCGACGGCCACGGTCGCGGCGTGTTTCAAGGCAAGGTCATCGTTCGCCCTGATGCGCAAAAGACCGACGGCAAGCAGATGTCCCAGGCGCTCATGCTGTCGCAAGACGCAGAGTTCGATTCCAAGCCCGAGCTCGAAATCTTCGCGGATGACGTCGTGTGCGGTCACGGTACAACGTCGGCTGAACTTGATCCGGACATGCTGTTTTATTGCCGGTCGCGCGGCATTCCGGAAAGTGAAGCCCGCGCCTTGATGATTGAATCGTTCATCGGCGAGGCGATCGATAAGGTCGAACATACCGAGCTTCACACCGTTCTGATGACGCTGGCAAAGAACTGGCTCGCGGGCTCGGCTCGCGGATAGGAACAGAATGGGAAGCGAAACGAGAATTTCTCCGCCTCGCAGCGCCGGCTCGCAAGCCGGCCTGACGGCCGCGCCCTATGACGTGGAGCTTATTCGGGCCGACTTCCCGATCCTCTTCCGCGAAGTCCACGACCGTCCGCTGGTCTATCTCGATAATGGCGCGTCGGCGCAGAAGCCGCGCTCCGTGATCGATGCGATGGATTACGCCTATCGCTTCGAATACGCGAACGTGCATCGCGGCCTGCATCACCTGTCGAACGTCGCGACCGACCACTACGAAGCCGCGCGTGAGACAGTGCGGCGCTTCCTGAATGCCGAGCACGCCGACGAGATCATCTTCACGCGCAATGCGACGAGCGCCATCAATCTCGTCGCGCGTTCGTTCGGCGAGCCACGCATCCGGCAGGGTGACGAGATCGTCATCACGATCATGGAGCATCACGCCAACATCGTGCCCTGGCATTTTTTGCGCGAGCGCAACGGCGCCGTGCTGAAATGGACGCCGATGACCGACAGCGGCGAGCTGATGATCGACAAGCTCGACGAGCTGATCACCAGCCGCACGAAAATGGTCGCCGTGACCCAGATGTCGAATGTCCTCGGCACCATCAATCCGGTGAAGGAAATCATTCGCATCGCGCATGCCAAAGGCGTTCCGGTGCTGGTCGACGGCAGCCAGGGCGCCGTCCATATGGCCGTCGATGTGCGCGATCTCGATTGCGATTTCTACGTTTTCACCGGACACAAGACCTACGGCCCGTCGGGCATCGGCGTGCTCTATGCAAAGCGGGCGCTGTTGGATGCGATGCCGCCCTATGAGGGCGGCGGCGACATGATCGAAAGCGTCACGCTCGATCAGATTACCTACAATAAACCGCCCCATAGATTCGAAGCAGGCACGCCCGCGATCGTTGAAGCCGTTGGTCTCGGGACAGCGCTCAACTACATGATGCAGGTTGGCCGCGAGAAGATCGCGCGCCACGAGGCCGAGATTGGGGAGTACGCGGCGGAGCGGCTCGCGGAACTGCCTTGGCTGAAGCTTTACGGCACGGCGCCTGGCAAAGGCGCGATCTTCTCATTTACCGTCGACGGACTGCATCCGCACGACGTGTCGACGATCATCGACCGATCCGGCGTCGCCATCCGGGCCGGCCACCATTGCGCGCAGCCGCTGATGGAACGGCTTGGCGTTACGGCAACCTGCCGTGCGTCCTTTGCGTTGTACAATACCAGGACCGAAGTCGATGCGTTGGTCGCGGCGCTGACCAAGGCCCACGACCTCTTTACATGACATCTTTATACGAGGAGCTTCCAATGGATGGGAAGCAGAACAGCGAAGAACGGCAAGCGTTGAAGGACGCAGTCGAGGCACTCGATGCCCCGTCGTCAAATACGCCGCCCGATAGTACGCCTGCGGCCGGCGATGGAGCCGCTGCTCCGGCTGCCACGGCAACCTCGACCCCGCTGCCGCCCGAAGAGATCGAGCGGCTGACGCACGACATCACCGCAGCGCTGAAGACCGTTTACGATCCTGAGATCCCGGCCGATATCTACGAGCTGGGGTTGATCTACAAGGTCGAGATCGATGACGATCGCAACGTCGCGATCGAAATGACTCTGACAGCGCCCGGATGTCCGGTCGCAGGCGAAATGCCGATTTGGGTAGAAAATGCCGTTTCTGCCGTGCCGGGTATCGCCCAGACCAAGGTCGACATTGTGTTCGACCCGCCTTGGGACCAGAGCCGCATGTCGGACGAGGCCCGCCTCGCCCTTGGCATGTTTTGAGGCATCTCGCTTTTGCCATTCGAGTTCCCATATATTGGGTCGCTGAACGACTCGAACCACGGAGGCCTATGTGCCGTCGCTTAGAATGATGCCAAAAGTCATGACGTTGACCGACGCCGCCGCGTCTCGGGTCGCTGCGCTTCTCGCCCAGAAGCCGGGCGTCAAGGCGCTGAAGATCGGCGTCAAGAAGGGCGGCTGCGCCGGTATGGAATACACAATGACGTGGGCCAACGAGATCGGGAAGTTCGATGAGATCGTCGAGGACAAGGGCGCCGTTGTGCTGATCGATCCGGCCGCGATCATGTATCTGCTCGGCACCGAGATGGACTACAAGGTCGACAAGCTTTCCTCGCAGTTCGTGTTCAACAACCCGAACCAGAAGGGTGCGTGCGGCTGCGGCGAGAGCGTCAACCTCGAGCCCGCCGTTCCTCAGGGGTTTGCTCCCACCGATCATTGAAGCGCGATGGGCGCGTCGTAAATGACGGCCTCCTCACGATCCTGAAAGATGCGTTGAGCCACTCGGCAAGGGGAGTATACCCCCGCGGGCTTCAGGGTTTGGTAGTGACGCCCCCGGCTTTCCAAAGCCGAGGGATGAGATTCAAGAGATCTGTATCGCGCCGTTAGCGCCCCGGCACTTTCACCGGGCGCGCGGGCTTGCGCATGAAGGCGGGGACGTTCTCGGCAAACCCGAGCCGCTCGTCGCCGCGCTGCGCGGGCTGAGGCTTGCGAGGTGGCTGCTCTTTTTCTGCCGCACGGCGTTCGGCAGGAGCACGGCGCGGGGCAGTGGGTTCATCCGTCCAACTGTCAGCGGCACGCGGCCGCCGCGATGGACGCGGGGCGCCGGCACGTTTCGCCTGCGCTTGCTGCGGAGCTTGCTCCGGCTGTTCCTCCTGCCGGGAAGCGCGTGCGCGTGTCGATTGCTGGCCGCGCT
>JAICLG010000114.1 GCA_025927515.1 Hyphomicrobium sp. | reverse complement strand
GGCGGTGTAGAAGAACGTGAAGAAGATGATGAGGGCCGCGTAGACGGTCAAATGCAACGGCTGTCCGCTGCCGAGCATTGCGACGGCCGTGTTGAGCCATTCGGGGCCCTGGCCCGCCGTGAACTGCGCGACCGTAATCGGGAGGAGCAACAGCGACGACGCGAAGATCGGCGGAATGACGCCCGATGAGTTGAGCTTCAGCGGCAGATGCGACGCCTCGCCCTGGAACATCTTATTGCCGACTTGCCGCTTCGGATACTGGACAAGCAGACGTCTCTGCGCGCGCTCGAAGAAGACGATCGCACCGACAACGACCAACGCCAGCGCGAGGAAGAAGACGAGGATGCCGGCCGAGATCGAACCTGTGCGCGACAGTTCGAAGAGTTGTACCATCGCTCCCGGCAGACCCGCGACAATACCTGCGAAAATGATCAGCGACGTGCCGTTGCCGACGCCGCGCTGCGTCACCTGCTCGCCGAGCCACATCAGAAACACCGTGCCGCCGACCAGCGTGATGACGGTCGTGGCGCGGAAGAACATGCCGGGATCCATGACGACGGCGCCAGCCGTGTTATGCGATCCTTCGAGACCTACGGCGATGCCGTAGCCTTGCAGCGCCGCCAGAATGACCGTCAGGTAGCGCGTATATTGGTTGATCTGCTTGCGGCCCGCCTCGCCTTCCTTTTTCAGCGCTTCGAGCTTCGGCGAAATCGAGGTCATCAGCTGCATGATGATCGACGCCGAAATGTAGGGCATGATGTTCAAGGCGAAGATGGCGAGGCGTTCGAGCGCGCCACCCGAGAACATGTTGAACATGCCGAGAATGCCGCCGGCCTGAGATTTGAACGTCTCGGCGAAAGCGGCGGGATTGATTCCCGGCATCGGAATGAATGTGCCGAGACGATAAACAATGAGAGCGCCGAGGGTAAACCACAGGCGCCGCTTCAAATCTTCCGCTTTCGCGAAGGCAGAAAAATTCAGGTTCGAAGCAAGCTGTTCGGCAGCGGAAACCATCAGTGTCTTCTCCTAACCGCCGCCGCATTCCCGAGGGCAACGCAACGGCCTGGTCCGGTTCACGCATTTCAAAAAGCGCTCCCGGGTGCGAAACACGCGAGGATGGAAAGCCCTCCCCGCGTGACGCCTTTATTCTTCAGACTTCGCAGCCGCTGGCTTCTTACCGGAAGCCGCTTTCTTGGCCGCGGACTTCTTGCGCTTTTCCTCGTCAGCCGCGAGCACCTTGCGTTCGATCACGCTGATGCTGCCACCGGCCTTTTCGACAGCCGCTTTCGCCTTGGCCGTCGCATGATTGACGGTGATCGCGATCTTCGCCTTGATCTCGCCATCGCCGAGCAAACGCACGCCGTCTTTGGCGCGGCGGACGATGCCGGCATCGAGGAGGGCTGCCACGTCGATCGGCTTCGAGCCGTCGAGGCGCTTATCGTCGATCGCCTGCTGCAAAGCGCCGACGTTAATCTCGTTGAAGTCCTGCGGACGCCACTTGTTGAAGCCGCGCTTCGGCAAACGGCGATGCAACGGCATCTGGCCGCCTTCGAAGCCGCCGATGGCGACGCCCGAACGTGCCGTCTGGCCCTTGCCGCCGCGGCCGCCCATCTTGCCCAAGCCGGAGCCGATGCCGCGGCCGATACGGACGCGCGTCTTCTTGGCGCCGGGGTTATCTTTAATGCCGTTGAGCCGCATAGTTCTTACTTTCCTTCTACGACCTGCACGAGGTGCTGAACCTTTTTCAGCATGCCGCGCACCGCCGGCGTATCTTCGAGCGTCGACGTGCGGCCAAGCTTGTTGAGGCCGAGACCGATCAAAGTCTCGGTCTGCCGCTCTGGGCGACGGTTCGCGCTGCGAACCTGCTCCAACGTGATCGTTTTCTTAGCCGCCATATCGTTACCTCAAGTCCGTTTGAGAAGCGGCGCATCGCCCGCTCCGCTATTCCTGATTAGGCCTCGGCGCTCGCGTCAGCCGTAGCCGAGCCGTCACGGCGACGCGACACGATGTCGGAAACCTTCTTGTTGCGGCGGGCCGCAACGGCGCGCGGGTTCTCCTGCGCCTTCAAGGCGTCGAAGGTGGCGCGAACGACGTTGTAAGGGTTCGTCGAACCCATCGACTTGGCGACGACGTCATGCACGCCGACCATCTCGAAAACGGCGCGCATGGCGCCGCCGGCGATGATGCCCGTACCGGCAGGCGCCGCACGAAGAACAACCTTGCCCGATCCGTGCCGGCCGACGCTGTCGTGATGCAGCGTGCGTGCATCGCGCAACGGTACGCGGAGCAGGTTGCGCTTGGCACCTTCGGTCGCCTTGCGGATGGCTTCCGGCACTTCGCGCGCCTTGCCATGACCGTAGCCGACGCGGCCCTTCAGATCGCCGACGACGACGAGCGCGGCAAAGCCGAACCGCTTGCCGCCCTTGACGACCTTGGCGACGCGATTGATGTGCACCAGCTTATCGGTGAACTCGCTATCGCGTTCCTCGCGGTCTCTGCCACGGTCTCTCTGGGGTCCACGTGCCACGATCTCGTTCCTCTCGGGTCTCTTAGAACTTCAATCCGCCTTCGCGGGCGGCATCGGCGAGCGCCTTGACGCGCCCGTGAAAGAGAAAGCCGCCGCGGTCGAAGATGACCTCGCTGACGCCGGCCTTGATGGCGCGCTCTGCAACCAGCTTGCCGACTGCTGCAGCCGCAGCTTTGTCGGCGCCGGTCTTGATGGCGCCCTTGATGTCCTTCTCAAGGGTCGATGCCGCAGCAAGCGTCACGCCCTTGGTATCGTCGATCACCTGCGCGTAAATGTTCGCCGATGAACGATGCACGGAAAGCCGGGGACGGCCATTCGCGCTCTTCTTCAAAGAACGGCGAACGCGCGCCTGGCGGTTCTTTGTCTTCTCGTTGGTCTTGGCCATCGCTGCCGTTCCTACTTCTTCTTGCCTTCCTTGCGGAAGATATATTCGCCTTTGTAGCGGACGCCCTTGCCCTGATAGGGCTCCGGCTTGCGGGAGGCGCGGATCACGGATGCGATCTGTCCCACCGCCTGCTTGTCGATACCCGACACCGACACGAGTTCCTGCTTGGCGCCGCCAACCTTGACGTCGACGCCCGCCGGAATCTTGAGCACGACGTCGTGGCTGTAGCCAACCGACAACGTCAGTGTGTCCTTGCCCTTCATCGACGCCTTGAAACCGACGCCGTGGATTTCGAGATCCTGATGATAGCCGTCGGTTACGCCCTTGATGAGGTTCGCAACCTGCGTGCGCGACATGCCCCACTTCGAGCGTGCGAGCTTGCTGTCCTCGATCAGGGAGATGTCGATACCCTCGTCGGTGCGCTGCACCTTCAAGGCGTCAGGAACCGTGAAAGCGAGCTCGCCCTTCGGACCTTTCATCTTAACGGTCTGACCGGTGATCGTCGCCGTCACGTTCGACGGGACGGGGACGGGTTTTTTACCGATGCGCGACATGACTTCTCAAAACCTTGTTTTCGTTTGGCCGGCGAACCGGCCAGAGCCTTAGAAGATGCTGCAGATCACTTCGCCGCCGACGTTGGCTTCGCGCGCCTTCGCATCCGACATGACGCCCTTCGGCGTCGACAGGATCGCCACGCCGAGACCATTGAAGACCGTCGGGATGTCCTTGACCGGCGAATAGACGCGACGGCCGGGCTTCGAAATGCGCTCGATCTCACGGATGGCGGGCTGACCATTGTAATATTTCAGCTCGATTTCGAACTGGGGCATCTCACCCTTGAGTTCGACGCGGCTGTAGCCACGGATGTAGCCTTCTTCGGCGAGCACGTCGAGGACGCGGGCGCGAAGACTTGAAGCAGGTGTTGCGACCTTCGGCCGGCGGCGCATCTGCGCATTCCGGATGCGGGTCAGCATATCGCCCAACGGATCATTCACGGACATCGTGCTTTCCTTTTACCAGCTCGCCTTGACCATGCCCGGGATGCGCCCCTGGCTCGCCAGCTCACGGAGCTGGTTGCGGCACATCTTGAGCTTGCGGTAGTTGCCGCGCGGGCGGCCGGTGATCTCACAGCGATTGCGAACGCGAACCTTCGAACCGTTGCGCGGCATCTCGGCGAGCTTCAGGCGAGCCGTAAAGCGCTCTTCCGGCGTCTTGGTCTTGTCCTTGGCAAGCTCCTTCAAGCGCTTGCGCTTCGGAGCCTGTGCCAACGCCATTCTGCGCCGACGGTTATTCTTTTCGATCGAACTGGTCTTTGCCATTTCATCTCCTCCAAAGGCCTTTCGGCTTTGTGCCGAGGTCCTCTAGCTACGGAACGGGAAGTTGAAACCCTTGAGCAATTCGCGGGCTTCGTCATCGGTTTGAGCCGACGTGCAAACGATCACGTCGAGACCCAGGACATTGTCGACCTTGTCGTAATCGATCTCGGGGAACACGAGGTGCTCCTTGAGGCCGGTCGCATAGTTGCCGCGGCCGTCGAAGCTCTTCGGGTTCAAGCCCCGGAAGTCCTTCACGCGCGGCAGCGCGATGGTGACGAAACGGTCGAGGAATTCGTACATCCGGTCGCCGCGCAGCGTCACCTTGGCGCCGATCGCCATGCCTTCGCGAAGCTTGTAAGTCGCGATGGCCTTGCGGGCGCGCGTGACGACGGGCTTCTGGCCTGCAATGCGTGCGAGATCGCTCGCGGCCGTGTCGACCTTCTTGCGGTCGTTGACGGCTTCGCCAACGCCCATGTTGATGACGATCTTCTCGATCTTCGGGATCTGCATCACGTTCTTGTAGCCGAACTTCTCCTTGAGAGCGTCGCGGACAACCTTCTCGTAATGCGCCTTGAGACGCGGCTTGTAATCCTTCGGGCGCGGGCTTGTGGGCGCACGCGGTTCAGAAGCTGCCGCCTTCGCGGGCTTTGCAGCCTTGGCCTTCTTGTCGCCACCTTGCGGAGCGCCGCCCTGCGGCTTCGCCGCCTTTGCCGGTTTGTCTTTCTCAGCCATGGCCTAGTTCTTCTCCGGGATCTGCTCACCCGAGCGCTTAGCGATGCGGATCTTCTTGCCGTCGTTCAGGATCTTGAAGCCGACGCGGGTCGGCTTGCCGTCCTTGGGATCCTCGACGGCGATGTTAGAGATCGCAATCGGACCTTCCTTCGAGATGATGCCGCCTTCCTGGCTCGCCGACTGGCGCTGATGACGACGCACCATGTTGACGCCGCGGACGAGCGCGCGCTGCTCTTTCGGACGCACCTCGATGACTTCGCCGCTTTTGCCCTTGTCGCGGCCGGCGAGGACGACAACCTTGTCGCCCTTTTTAATTTTAGAAGCCGACATCAGAGGACCTCCGGAGCGAGCGATACGATCTTCATGTGGTTCTTGGCGCGAAGCTCGCGCGTCACGGGTCCGAAGATGCGGGTGCCGACCGGCTCGCCGTTGGCATTGATCAGCACGGCGGCGTTACGGTCGAAGCGGATCAGCGAACCGTCGGCGCGGCGGATGCCCTTGGCGACGCGCACGATGACGGCTTTCATCACCTGGCCCTTCTTGACACGACCCTTGGGGATCGCCTCCTTTACGGAGACCACGATGGTATCGCCGACTGTCGCATACTTGCGTTTCGAGCCGCCCAGCACTTTGATGCACTGGACACGGCGCGCGCCCGAGTTGTCGGCGACGTCGAGATTGCTCTCCATCTGGATCATCGCGTCGTTCCTTCTCTCTCGGCTTCATCAGAAGCCTTATACTTGTTTGCCTTTGGGCTCGCGGGGTCTTGGGAAATTCCCAACGCTCCGACGGCTTCAAAAGCGGCTCTCGTATCAGATCGCGTGAGAGCGAGGCTTGCGCCTCACTGGGTTACGGCGATCCAACGTTTGTTCTTGGAGATCGGCCGGGTCTCTTGGATCGAAACCTGGTCGCCAACCTTGAACGAATTCTGTTCGTCGTGCGCGTGATACTTCTTCGTACGACGCACCGTCTTCTTGAGCAGGGGATGCGTATAGCGGCGCTCGACCTGAACGACGATCGTCTTGTCGTTCTTGTCGGAGACCACAACACCCTGCAATACGCGCTTCGGCATAGTCTATCTCTCCCTCACGCGCCTTTTCTGACGCTGCCAGCGCGCTTGGCGCTCGCCTCGGTTTTGATCCGTGCGATATCGCGGCGGATAAGCCGGATGCGCGCCGTATTCTCAAGCTGACCGGACGCCCGCTGGAAGCGCAGGTTGAACTGCTCCTTCTTGAGCTTCGTCAGCTGGTCGTCGAGCTGATCGAGCGACATGTGTTTGAAGTCGTCGCTAGCCATGACTGTTTCTCAACTCCTATTCGAGACGCGTCACGACGCGCGTTTTAATCGGAAGCTTAGCGGCGCCAAGGATCAGAGCTTCCTTGGCGACCTGGGCATTCAAGCCGCCGAGCTCAAAGATGATGCGGCCAGGCTTGACGCGCGCCACCCAAAGCTCGGGCGAACCCTTGCCGGAGCCCATGCGAACTTCGGCAGGCTTCTTCGACACCGGCACGTCCGGGAAGATGCGGAGCCACATGCGGCCGGCGCGCTTGGTATGACGCGCGATGGCACGGCGGGCGGCTTCGATCTGGCGCGCGGTCAAGCGCTCCGGCTCCATCGCCTTCAGCCCGACTTCGCCGTAAGCGAGCGTCGTGCCGCTTTTGGCGGCGCCGTGAATGCGACCCTTGAACTGTTTGCGGAACTTCGTCCGTTTCGGTTGCAGCATAGTCTCGTGCCTTTCGGGTCCTTACGCTTCCGGCGTCGATGGTTCTGTTTCCGACGCTGCCGGAGCAGCACCGCCGCCAGCAGCGGCTCCGGGAGCCGGGCCACGTCCGCCGCCGCCACCACCGCGTCCACCACGGCCGGGACGGCGATCGCGACGGTCGCCGCGGTCATCGTCACGACGCGGGCGCGGTGCGCCGCTCTCTTGCATTTCCGTCAGCTTCTTGTCGGAGGCCATCGGATCGTGCTCGATGATCTCGCCCTTGAAGACCCAAACCTTGATGCCGATGATGCCGTAAGCGGTGCGCGCGACGCCGTAGCCGAAGTCGATGTCGGCGCGGAGCGTGTGCAGCGGCACGCGGCCTTCGCGGTACCATTCGGTACGTGCAATTTCAGCGCCGCCCAAACGGCCGGCTACGTTGATACGAATGCCGACGGCGCCGAGACGCAGCGCCGACTGAACGGCCCGCTTCATCGCCCGGCGGAACGCCACGCGGCGCTCGAGCTGCTGAGCGATGCCTTCGGCGATCAACGTTGCGTCGATCTCCGGCTTCCGGATCTCGAGGATGTTCAGATGAACTTCCGAGCTCGTCAGCTTGGCGAGATCAGCGCGCAGGCGCTCGATCTTGTCACCCTTCTTGCCGATCAGAATGCCGGGGCGCGCCGTCATCACCGTGACGCGGCACTTCTTGTGCGGGCGCTCGATGACGACCTTGGAAATACCGGCCTCGCGCTGCTCCTTCATGATGTGCGCGCGGATGGCGCGGTCTTCATGCAGCAGCTTGCCGTATTCCCCGCGTGCCGCGAACCAACGGCTATCCCACGTGCGGTTGATGCCAACGCGAAGGCCGACGGGATTGACTTTTTGACCCATATTACTTGGCCTCCTTGGACTTCGCCTTAGCCTTGGCCGGCGCTGCCTTGCCGCCATCCGACTTATCGGAGGACTTCTTTGCAGCTTTCTTCTCGACTTTTTCCTGCTCGACCTGACGGACGACGACGGTCAACTGCGAGAACGGCTTCATGACCGGAGCGCCACGACCACGACCGCGCGCATGGAAGCGTTTCATGATCAGGTTCTTGCCGACGTAAGCTTCGGCGACGACCAGATCATTGACGTCGAGCGAGTGGTTATTCTCGGCGTTGGCGACGGCGCTCATCACGCACTTCCGGACATCGCTGGCGATGCGCTTCTCGCTGAATTCGAGTTCGGCCAGCGCCGTTTCAACCTTCTTGCCGCGAATGAGACCGGCGACAAGGTTGAGTTTCTGCGGCGAGATGCGCAGCGATTTCGCGACCGCTTGGGCCTCGGTATCGGCGAGGCGCCTTTGATGGCTAGGCTTGCCCATTATCTCTTCACCGCTTTCTTATCGCCGCCGTGTCCGTGGAAAATACGCGTCGGTGCGAATTCCCCGAACTTGTGGCCGATCATGTCTTCCGTCACCGAGACCGGAATATGCTTCTGGCCGTTATGCACGCCGAAGGTCAGGCCAACGAACTGAGGCAGGATCGTCGAGCGGCGGCTCCAGATCTTGATGACCTCGTTCCGTCCCGACGCGCGCGACTTGTCCGCCTTCTTCAGGATGTAGCCGTCGACGAACGGGCCTTTCCAAACTGAACGTGTCAAAGTGCGTCTCCTTCAATTCGCCGCTACTTCTTCGCCTTTTGGCGCGAGCGTACGATGTATTTCGTGGTCGTCTTGTTCTTGCGCGTCTTGAAGCCCTTCGTCGGCTTGCCCCAAGGTGTCGCCCAGTGCTTACCGCCCTTGGTACGGCCACCGTTCGGGTGATCGACTGGGTTCATGGCAATGGAGCGAACCGTCGGACGACGGCCCAGCCAACGCGTGCGGCCGGCTTTGCCGACGACGGTATTCATATGATCGGGGTTCGAGACGGCGCCGACGGTCGCCATGCACTCGGCGCTGACCTTGCGCGTCTCGCCGGAGTTGAGGCGCAGCACCGCTGCACCCGCGTCACGGCCGACGAGCTGCACGAACGAGCCCGCCGAACGTGCGATCTGACCGCCCTTACCTGGCTTCATCTCGACGTTGTGGACGATCGTTCCGATCGGCATCGACGACAGCGGCATCGCATTGCCGGGCTTCACGTCGACCTTAGCGCCCGACACGACCGTGTCGCCGACGCCAAGACGTTGCGGCGCCAGAATGTAGGCCTGCGTGCCGTCCTGATACTTGATGAGCGCAATGAATGCGGTCCGGTTGGGATCGTACTCCAGGCGCTCGACGTTCGCCGGCGCGTCGAACTTGCGACGGCGGAAGTCGACCCGGCGATAGGCGCGCTTGGCGCCGCCGCCAATATGGCGCGACGTGATGCGGCCATCGTTGTTGCGGCCGCCCGTCT
>JAICLG010000085.1 GCA_025927515.1 Hyphomicrobium sp. | reverse complement strand
TGAACGGCCGCGCTCGTGTTAGGACTACCCGTATCTTCCATGTCGGTCGTCTGGTCCCCCGATGCCTCGCTGCGGCTCGCGACAATAGGCACATGCCGGACCTTGAAGACATGGATCGGCGTTTCTTCACGTTCCGCTTGCTGGACTTCCGCGACCTGCGGCGAAGCCGGGCGGGTATGTGGGCGGTCTGCAACCTTCGGCGCATGCCTACCCTTCGCGAGCAACATGGGCTTTCGGGTTTTAATCGTTGAGGCGCGGGTGAAGGCCTTGGTCAGAAGAGTTCGCATCTCGGCATTCCGGGACGCCGCCGTCCGGCCGCCGAACACCACGCCGAGCAGATGGCGCCGGCCGCGATGCACGGACGTGACCAGATTGAACCCCGAGGCGCGCGTATATCCGGTCTTGATGCCGTCGACACCGGCGAACGTGTTCAGCATCGTGTTGTGGTTGCGGTAGGACTTTCCCTCATACGCAAACGTGCGGGTCGCGAACACCGGAAAATAGGTCGGATAATCGTCCATCAGGTGCAGCGCCAATGTCGCCATGTCGCGCGCTGTGGTGACGTGATCGTCATTGGGAAGGCCCGACGGATTTTCGAAATGCGTCTTCGTCATGCCGAGTTGGCGGGCGCGGGTGTTCATAAGGCGAACGAAGTTGGCTTCCGTGCCGCCGATTTTTTCTGCGATGGCCACGGCGATGTCGTTGGCCGATTTCGTGACGATGGCGCCGATGGCGTTGCGGACGGAGATCTGCTCGCCGGGTTTGAGATCGAGCTTCGACGGCGCGACGCTCGCCGCATTTTTCGAAATTGTAATCATATCCGACATCTTGAGACGGCCGCTCTCCAGCGTCTCGAAGGTCAGATAGAGCGTCATCATTTTGGTCAGGGAGGCGGGGTGACGAAGCGCGTCTGCATCATCTTTGTGCAGGACCGCTCCCGAATTGACGTCGATAACGAGGGCGGCATGTTTTTCAACACGGGCCTGAGCTTGAACCGAGACTACGCCGGTCCAACCTACAAAAAGGAGCGTAAACGCCAACGCTCGTCGCAACACGACGCTATTCCCTCTGTCCGCCCAAAAACGCAGGCGGGTTGCTTGACTGCCCAACTGCCGCGGGTTCGCCTTATTGGCTTCCGGCGGTCCGCCCAGCCCGCCAGTAGAGGGCAGAGCATTGTTTTTAGGCACCTTTTAGGCACCGCAAGCCCCTGGAACCGAATGAGAGGCCAAATGGAATGTACCGACGAGGGCCTGCACTAACGTTAAAAAACGCGGTAAATTTTGGGTAACCGCGCGCTTTTCAGCCCAAAACCCCGATTGTGGCGCAATCTGCGATCGGCGGCAGCTTGATCGAAAAAATTCCGAGGCCAGCGGGGGCGCCGGCCATTACAATTACGCCCCCATCCGCTGTCGGCGCGGGGAGCAAGTGAGTGGAGCGAACGACACGACGGGAAAATTCTTCGATCGGCACGCTTTCGACACTCGGGGCGTTCTGTTTTTTGGTTTGCGCCGTGCCTATATTACGGACCTGATAGGTGTGGGCGTTCCCTTGAACATTTGGCGAAACGCACTGGTGGCAGTTTGGGCACGCATTTGGGCGGTAGAGCGTAGCTTTTCCTCCTCGCGCATACCTTTGATGCCGATTAGATTCCGAAAGGGCGAAGGATTCGGGATTGCCTCGAGGCGTGAGATGATAAGGGAGCACAGAAAGTTGCGCATGGCGGCACTCATCCGGCTTGCGGGAAATGATACGCCGAACGGTCCGCGTCGCGACGACGGCGATAACGATTCCAAGACGGGCATTGTTACCAAAACTCGGCCGAAGACGAAGAAGCCGAGCCTTTATAAGGTTCTGCTTCTGAATGATGACTTCACGCCGATGGAATTCGTGGTTCTTGTCCTGCAGCGCTTTTTCAACAAGGGGCAGGAGGACGCAACCCGCATCATGCTGCATGTTCACCACAAAGGTGTCGGAATTTGCGGCGTCTACACCTACGAGGTGGCTGAAACCAAGGTGACGCAGGTCATGGACTTTTCACGGCAACATGGCCACCCTCTACAGTGCACCATGGAGAAAGAGTAGGACTCGATTGACATCGCTCTCCAAAAATCTTGAAACGTCGCTGCACCGGGCCGTGCAGTACGCGAATGTGCGCCACCATGAATTCGCGACGCTGGAACATCTGTTGTTGGCCCTGGTCGATGACCGGGACGCTGCAGCCGTCATGCGCGCCTGCTCCGTCGATCTGGAGCAACTGCGTGCCCGCCTCATTGAGTATCTCGATACCGAATTGAAGCCGATCATCTCCAAATCGGCACGCGACGCGCATCCGACGAATTCATTCCAGCGCGTCGTGCAGCGGGCCATCGTGCACGTACAAACCTCAGGTCGAGAAGAAGTGACGGGCGCCAACGTGCTCGTCGGCATCTTCTCCGAGCGTGAAAGCCATGCCGCCTATTTTCTGCAAGAGCAGGAAATGACACGCTTTGACGCTGTTCAGTACATCGCCCACGGCATTGCGAAACGTCCGGGCATGTTTGAGTCGCGCACCGTGCGTGGCGTCGATGAGGACGTCAGTGCGGCTGAGGGCGACGAGAGAAAGCCGGGCGACGCGCTCAACACCTATTGCGTGAATCTCAACAAGAAGGCGCGCGACGGGAAGATCGATCCGTTGATCGGCCGCGAGCAGGAAGTCATGCGCACCGTCCAGGTGCTCTGCCGCCGGCAGAAGAACAATCCGCTGTTCGTTGGTGATCCCGGCGTCGGCAAGACCGCGATCGCCGAGGGTTTGGCGCGCAAGATTGTCGCCGGTCAGGTGCCCGACGTGCTCAAAGGCGCTACGATCTTCGCGCTCGATATGGGCGCGCTGCTTGCGGGCACGCGTTATCGCGGCGACTTCGAAGAGCGGCTCAAGGCCGTGATGAAGGAGGTTGAGGCCTTCCCCGGCGCGGTGCTGTTCATTGACGAGATTCACACCGTCATTGGCGCTGGAGCGACCTCCGGCGGCGCGATGGACGCCTCGAACCTTCTGAAGCCCGCGCTTCAGTCAGGCACGCTCCGCTGCATCGGCTCGACGACCTATAAGGAATACCGTCAGCACTTCGAAAAGGATCGCGCCCTCGTGCGCCGCTTCCAGAAGATCGACGTGAAGGAACCGACGGTCGAGGATGCCATCGATATCCTGAAAGGATTGAAGTCGGTCTTCGAGGATTACCACAAGGTCAAGTACACGAACGAAGCCGTTAAGGCAGCGGTCGAGCTTTCGGCCAAGTACATCCACGACCGCAAGCTGCCCGACAAGGCGATCGACGTGATCGACGAGACGGGCGCGTCGCAGATGCTGCTGCCTGAAGGTAAACGCAAGCGGAAGATCACGACGAAGGAGATCGAGGCGACGGTCGCCGTGATGGCGCGCATCCCGCCGAAGACGGTGACCAAGAGCGATGCCGAAATCATCTCGCACATCGATCGCGACTTGAAGCGGCTGGTATTCGGTCAGGACAAGGCGATCGAAGCACTTTCGAGCGCGATCAAGCTGGCGCGCGCCGGCCTTCGCGAGCCGGAGAAGCCGATCGGCTGTTACCTGTTCTCAGGCCCGACCGGCGTCGGCAAGACTGAGGTCGCAAAGCAACTCGCCAACCTGATGGGCGTCGAGCTTCTGCGCTTCGACATGTCCGAATACATGGAGAAGCATACGATCTCGCGTCTCATCGGCGCGCCTCCGGGATACGTCGGCTTCGATCAGGGCGGATTGCTGACCGACGGTGTCGATCAGCATCCTCATTGCGTGCTGCTGCTCGACGAAATCGAGAAGGCGCATCCGGATCTGTTCAACATCTTGTTGCAGGTCATGGATCACGGCAAGCTGACGGATCACAACGGCAAGTCGGTCGATTTCCGCAACGTCGTCCTCATCATGACGACGAATGCCGGTGCGTCCGACATGGCGAAGCCGCCGATGGGCTTCAACCGATCGAAGCGAGAAGGCGAAGATACGGAAGCGGTGACGAAACTGTTCACGCCGGAGTTCCGCAACCGTCTTGACGCCATCGTGCCGTTCTCTGGCCTATCGCCGGAGATCATCGCGCAGGTGGTCGAGAAGTTCATCTTCCAGCTGGAAGCGCAACTTGCCGATCGCAGCGTGTCGATCGAACTGTCAGACGAGGCGACGCGCTGGCTGGCGGAAAAGGGCTACGACGAGAAGTTCGGCGCCCGGCCGTTGGCGCGCGTCATCCAGGAGCACATCAAGAAGCCGCTCGCAGAGGAGTTGCTGTTCGGCAAGCTCGAAAACGGCGGAACCGTCAAGGTTCTGGTCAAAGGCAAGGGCCCGAACCGCGAACTTACTTTCGACTATCTGCCGCTCGATCCGTCGAAGCGCGGCAAGTCGGTGGAGGACGAGGAGACCGACGAAGACGATGGTCCGCAGCCGGTGCTCGCCTACGCAACGCCGAAGAAGGCGCTGCCGGGTCCGAAGGACAGAGGCGATAAGCCGAAGGAATCCGGCGCGGTGCCGAGCGTGCCGCGCAAGAAGAAAGAGGATTAGTTGCGCGGTTGATGCGCAATAGACTTTGAAAGAGCGCGGACCATTCCGCGCTCTTTTCTTTTGCGCCGGTCAATCGACCAGCAGCGGCGTTTTTCCAAACAGCGTCGGATCGTTGATGTGCTTGACGAGAAAATCCGCCACGTCCGCGCGCGCGATCATGCCGCCGCGCCAATCCTTCATCTCGGTTAGTGCTTTGTAGCGTCCCGCCGCCGGCCGGCTCGTCAGGAGGCCCGGCCGCACGATCGTCCAATCGAGATTGCTCTTCGTCACGATGTCTTCGGCGATGTCCTTATCATTGTAGACGCGCTGCAGCACGAGCGGGAAAATCAGGTTGTCGTAGAGAACGTTGATGCGTCCGCGGCTGTTGCCGGCTCCCGCACCCGTCACGAGCAGCAATCGGCGGACGCCCGCGTTTTGCATGGCATCGACCAGAATGCGGGTGGAGTCGGAGAAGAGCGTCGTGCCGAATACGAGATCGGACGGTTTGTCCGAGCCAACCGCGTCGATCACAGCATCGACACCCTGGACTGCGGCGGCGACTTCGCCGCGAACACGTGCATCGCCCGTGATCTTGGTAAGCTTCGGATCGGTGACATCGATGGTTGGTGCCGTGCGGGCGAAGGCACGCACCTCGTGGCCCGCGGCGAGCGCGGCTTTCACGGTTTCGAGGCCGATACCGCGGCTCGCGCCGACGACGAGGATCAAGGCCATCGTTCGAACTCCCGCAACAGGGACGAGCGCTTAGCCTACCAGAACCTAATGCCGAAGCCAGTGGGGCGGAGTACTATTGGGCCAACGCCGCCTTCAGCTTTTCGGCATTTGCGGCGAGGACGGCGGCGTCTTCCATATTCCGCCCGTGCATTTTGAGCGGCTGACCCTCGAAGCGCGGCATGACGTGGAAATGCAGGTGAAAGACGGTCTGGCCGCCGGCTTCCTCGTTGAATTGCGCAATGCTGACGCCATCGGCATTGAAGGCAGTCTTCGCCGCGACGGCCACTTTCTGCACCAGCGGCATGACCTTCGCGATGACGGCTGGATCGGCGTCGAGCAGATTGCGCGAGGCAACCTTGGGAACGACCAGCGCATGCCCCGGCGATTGTGGCATCACGTCCATGAAGACGAGCGCATCGGCATCTTCATGGACTTTGTGGCACGGAATTTCGCCACGCAGGATTTTCGCAAAGATGTTGTTCGGATCATAGGACATGAGAACTCGCCCGGCTTTCTAGGGCACGTCGGCCGATCCCGCGCGTGCTTTACGTCTCGTCTTTGCGATAGGGGCCGATCTCGGTCAAGTCGGCGCCGTATTGGGCGATCATCTGGCGCTCCTGCTTCAGGAAGCGGTCCACGGCGCGGCGCAGGCTCGGTTCCGCAATCCAGTGGGCCGAGTAGGTCTCGACCGGCAAATATCCGCGCGCCAGCTTGTGCTCCCCCTGCGCGCCTGCCTCGACGCGCGCCAGCCCGCGGCTGATCGCGAAGTCGATCGCTTGGTAATAGCAGACCTCGAAATGCAGAGACGGGTGGTGCTCGATCGCGCCCCAATAGCGGCCATAGAGACAATCGCCGCCGATGAGGTTCAGAGCGCCCGCAATGTAGTTGCCCGCCCGTTTCGCCATCACGAGCAGACAGCGCTCGGGCATGGCCTTGCCAAGCTCAGAGAAGAAATCGCGGTGGAGATAGGGGCGTCCCCATTTGCGATTGCCCGTGTCCATGTAGAAGGCGAACATCGCGTCCCAGTGCGCTTCCGTAATGGCGCTGCCGGAAACGTGCTCGATCTCGATGCCCGGCGCGAGTGCCGCTTCGCGCTCCTTCCGGATGGCTTTGCGTTTTCGCGAGGCAAGCGTCGCGAGAAAATCGTCGAACGAGGCATAGCCACGATTTTGCCAATGAAACTGCTGGCCGATGCGCGTCAGAAATCCAAGCCCACGCAAACGGTCGGCGGCGTCTGCGGAAAGAAACGTCAGATGCACGGACGAAAGCCCGCCTTGTCGCGCGACTTCGACTGCGGCTGCCGCGAGCAACTGCTCGTCTGCGTTGGCTCGCGGTCCTGGTTTCACGAGAAGCCGCGGACCCGGAACGGGCGTAAACGGCACGGCGATTTGCAGCTTCGGATAATACCGGCCGCCAGCTTGCTCGTAGGCGTCGGCCCAGCCGTGATCGAAGACGTATTCGCCCTGGCTGTGCGACTTGAGGTAAGCGGGCGCCGCCGCCGTTACGTTTCCAGCTTCGTCTTCGAGCACGAGATGGCGAGGCAGCCATCCGCTTCCGCGCCCGACCGAGCGCGAGTCCTCGAGCGCTTTCAAAAACGCATGACTGACGAATGGATTGAACGTCGCCGGATCGGGATTCGCGCATTCGTCCCATTGCGCCGCGTCTATGGCGGCTAGGGACGTTACAAGCTTTACAACCGCGTCAGAGGATGCCGACATTGAGGTGAAAGGTGACATAGAGCGACGAGTTTATGCAACTCTTCAAAAGATCAAGGCGCCGGAGAGCAGAGCAGCAATGCAGCTTGGCATTGACGGAGGACGGCTAAGGTTCGAAACCCTCGAAAATCATCGCATCGGCCCAATTTGCGGCAGCCTTGCGCTGCTTCGCGGATCGTACCGTCCACGTGAAAAGCGGAAGCCCCTGAACCTGGCGCGCGTATTCCGTCACCGGTGTCGGCAAGGCGTCGACATCATAAGCATAGAAGTCCGGCGCGACCGGGCCCGATTCCAGCAAGTTCCGTAGCGATGCGGCGCGTTTGGGATTGATCCGGCGCGCCCACCATCCGGCTCCTTTGAAGCTTCCCGAAACAATGCCCCGCGGCACCTCGGGAGCCAGCGATCGGATTTCGCTCATGACAGCGGGATCGAACGACATCAGGGCGATCGGGCCTTTGTAGCGAGACGCAGCCGCTGCGATCTTGCTCAGGAAGGATTTCTGCGGCGGTTGCCATTCGCTCTTGATCTCGATGAGCAAAGGAACCCGCCCCGAAACGAGGTCGAGCAGCTCGCCGATTGTCAGGATCGGCGCGCCGCCAACACGATGGCGCAGGAGCTTGAGTCGACGCTCCGTGAGCTTCCCAACCGTGCCACGTCCCTTGACGAGCCGCATCAAAGTCGCGTCGTGGAAGACGATTGGCAGCCCGTCGGCTGCAGGCCGCACATCGCATTCGATGCCATAGCCTTTTTCCATGGCGGCTTCGAATGCGGGGCCGGTATTTTCGACGATGCCGCGCTTCGCGTTGTGCAGTCCGCGATGTGCGATAGGACGCAGAAATGCCGCGCGATCGAGCACGAGATCAGCGGATTTTCAGAATGGCGTCGATCTCGACGCACGCGCCGAGGGGGAGGCTGGCGACCCCGACGGCCGATCGCGTGTGCCGCCCAGCATCTCCGAGGACGGCGACGAGGAGGTCGGAAGCCCCGTTGATTACAGCCGGCTGTTCCGAAAAATCGGGAGTGGAGGCAACGAAGCCCGTGACGCGCAAAACGCGGTCGATGCGATCGAGGCTCCCGAGCGCCGCTTTTGCCTGGGCGAGGAGGCTGAGGGCCGCAAACCGGGCCGCTGACTGTCCGTCCGCGATGGACACCCCCGACCCGAGAAGACCGGTTAACACGCGTCCGGCATCATCTTTCGCAATTTGGCCCGATATGAAGAGTTGATCTCCGGATATAATGTGCGGCACATAATTAGCGACGGGCTGCGGAGCTTCCGGCAGTTTGAACCCTAATTCCTGAAGCCGCTGTTCGGCATCGTTCATGGCGCTGCACCCCGTTCTTTAGGCTTTATAAAGCGAGGTTTGGCCGCGACGGCGCCGCTTTGCAATGCCTTTATTGACCCATTAGATAGTAACGATCCGATACCCGATTGGGAAAGTGAGCGAACGCCGATGACCAGCCGGTTTGAAGTCAGTGCCTGGAGTGTGCTCGCGGCCCTCGCCACGATGCTTGCGAGCACGTCTTGCCTGTCTGCCGAGGTTGCGCATTTCGCCCCCCATCGCGCCGTCTATGAGCTGTCGCTCGCGAACTCGACCGCGGGTTCCGGCGTTTCGGACGTTAGCGGCCGAATGGTCTATGAGCTTAATGGTTCCCCGTGCGACGGCTACACCCAGAACATGCGTTTCGTCACGGTGATGACGAATCAGGAGGGGACCGAAACGGTCAGCGACCTCCGCAACTCGAGCTGGGAAGACGCTAACGGCAAGAAGCTGCGATTTTCATCGACGCAATATCAGAACGATGAACTGGCTGACAGCAGCCAGGGTGATGCCGCACGCTCGAAAGGCCCGACGCCGGTCGTCGGTGTCGATCTCACAAAACCGTCGAAAAAGCGCGTGTCGCTACCGACCAACATCTATTTCCCGATGCAGCATGCCTCAACGCTCATCAAAGCTGCCAAGAGCGGCGTCAGGTTGTTCTCTGCCAATCTTTATGACGGCTCTGAAAAGGGCGAAAAATACTATCTGACCAGCACCTTGATCGGAAATGAGTATGTGCCGGGCGCCAAACCGCTGTCGCCGGCATTCAAGGGATCGGACAAATTGGCGGCGGTCGCATCGTGGCCGATGTCGATCAGTTATTTCGATGCCGATAAGACCAAGGAAGATCAGGTTCCGGCTTACGAGCTGTCGTTCCGCTATTTTGAGGACGGTGTCACCAGCGATCTGAAAATCGATTACGGCGAATTCGCAATCAAAGGCGAGCTCAAGGAATTGACGTTCCTCGATCCTGGCAAATGCCCGGCGACCGCCAGCGCACACTAGCAGGAGCCTCGGCCGCGAAGTCTTAAGGATTTCGGCTGATGAGCCCGTAGGCCGGCGCAATGATCGCGGGATCGATTCCGGCTTCCTGGCAAAATGCCAGGAGCAGACTTTCGTCGCCCATCATGTATTCAAGGATGGATGCTTGAAATTCCGGCATTTTTGCCGTCTCGCGAAGCTCGCCGAGATCGCTGCCCGTCAGGGCGAGAAAGCGGGATAGTCTCTGCGTATCGGCTGCGAGATAGGCCAAAGCCTGCAGCGCAATGGCCTCCGCGTCGTCCTTGTTTACGGCGTTTCCCCGCGATGGTGGCATCGGCAGTCCCTACGGTCGTTAACTGTTGGTTACGGCTTTGTGGTTCAAACTAGGTCAACGGTTTAGCGAGAATCGGTGCACAAACTCCCGAAGGGAGCGTGAGCGATTGACATGACGTATCAGGATCCTGGAGCCAACGTCGAGCGGCGCGGGCCAGACCCGCGGCTGGCGACGCAGTCTGTCCTGATTGTCGAGGACAATGAGCTCAACATGAAGCTGTTCAACGATCTTCTCTCCGCGCACGGCTACCGGACGATTCAAACACGCAGCGGCTTCGAGGCGCTGGATTTGGCGCGCAAGCATCGCCCCGATTTGATCCTTATGGACATTCAACTGCCCGAAGTATCCGGTCTCGAAGTGACGAGGTGGCTCAAGGACGACGACGCGCTCTGCCAAATCCCGATTGTCGCCGTCACCGCATTCGCAATGAAGGGCGACGAGGAACGGATCAGGTCGGGCGGCTGTGAAGCCTATGTTTCCAAACCGATTTCAGTGATGGCGTTCCTTGAAACCGTTCGCAAGTTTATTGGCCCTTCGAAAACGTCGTAGCCGCTGCTTTTCTCAAGACTGAGACCGAATGACCGCCCGCGTCCTCGTCGTCGACGATATCCTGGCCAATGTTAAACTCCTCGAAGCTCGGCTGCAGGCCGAGTACTTCGAGGTGTTGACGGCGAATAGCGGCAAGCAGGCACTCGATATTCTGGAGCGTGAGAGCGCCGACGTGGTGCTGCTCGACGTGATGATGCCGGGAATGGACGGCTTCGAAACTTGCCGGCAGATCAAGGGCAGTCAGAAGACGCATCACATTCCCGTTGTCATGGTGACAGCGCTCGACCAGCCGTCCGACAAAGTGTTGGGCCTTGAAAGCGGCGCCGATGATTTCCTGACCAAACCGGTCGATGATATTGCCCTGGTGACGCGCGTTAAAAACCTCGCTCGTCTCAAGATGCTCAACGACGAGATGATAATGCGCGCCTCGACCGGTGAGGAAATGGGCATTCCTGACGACGGGTCCTACGCGCGTGCTCTATCAACGCGTTCCGGTCGCGTCTTGCTGGTCGATGACAATCCGCGTTCGGCGACTCGTCTTCTGGATGTCCTTGCCAAAAGTAACGATGCTTTTGCTGAACGCGATCCTCAGGCAGCCTTGAACAAGCTGGCCGAAAGCAATTTCGACCTGCTTGTCGTCAGCCTGTCTTTGCAGAATGCCGACGGTCTGAGGCTTTGTTCCCAGGTGCGTTCGCTCGAACGGACGCGTCACTTGCCGATGATCATGCTCGTGGAGCCTGGTGACGAAGCGCGCTTGCTTCGTGGGCTCGACATGGGCGTGAACGACTATCTGATGCGCCCCGTCGATCGGCACGAGCTTTTGGCGCGCGTCAAGACGCAGATCAAACGCAAGCGGCATTCCGATTTCCTCCGCCACCGCCTTGCCGAAAGTGTCGAGCTGTCGGTCACCGACGCGCTGACTGGCCTGCAAAACAGACGCTACATGGAAGGCCATTTAAGAACGCTGGTTTCCGAGTCGATCCGCAGCGGCCGCAGCCTGTCGATGCTGGTTGCCGATATCGAC
>JAICLG010000139.1 GCA_025927515.1 Hyphomicrobium sp. | reverse complement strand
GAGCTTCAGCTTGCGGCCACCCCAGTCAATTTCGACTCGATGGATATCAAACATGTTGGATCTTTCGTTTTCGCTTTTCTATTCGGTCGGACTTGCCCGGCGGCCTCGTGCCAGCCGAGCACCTATGGCGCCGGCACCAGAAGGCGCCGGCGGCTCTCTTTTCTAAGTATGTGTGCTTGCGGCCATGCGTGGCCCCGTCCTGGGCGCGAGATATTTCGCGCGGCTTAACGGCGGATGCCGTTCTTCTCGATGATCTTCTGATAACGCGCGTTGTCCTTGCTCTTCACATAGTCGAGCAGCTGACGGCGCTGGCTGACCATCTTTAGCAGGCCGCGACGCGAGTGATTGTCTTTCTTGTGCAGCTTGAAATGTTCGGTCAGTTCGTTGATGCGATGCGTGAGAACCGCGATCTGAACTTCCGGCGAGCCGGTGTCGTTGGACTTGGTCGCGTTGTCTTTGATGACAGCTGTCTTAGCCTCACGGCGATGAGGCGCGATCTGCGACATCGGTTTCTCCTTTCAAAATCTGGAGTTGGTCTGAAGCGGCCACGGCCGGGATGTCGTCCAGCGGGGTCGCAAACGAAAGCCGCGCGAAAGTGCCAGCACCTCGCGCGGTCGGAGCTACTTATACACGAACCACAGGCAAACGCGAGATTGAATCGAAGTCAAAATTATTTAGATATTTTAATGCCTTACCATCGCGTCGCAGCCTATGGAGCATTCAACCGAGGTTGAAAACCCGCGTCGGATGCAGCGCGCCCTTCGCAAGCTCGCCCAAAGCGATAAGACGGCCCTTCGAGGTTGCATAGGCGGGCCCCGACAGGATCGGGGCATCGCGGCCCCGGATTAAGACGGTCTGGCCCCGCGCCAAGCTCGCGGCATCCGATTGCGACACGAGCAGCTCCGGCAAATCGGCGAGCGCCGCCTCGACGGGCTGCAGCAACTGCGAAAGCTGACCGGGATCACCGGAATCGGCGGCAGCCATGAGGTCGTCCATGGTGACCGCAGCCTCCTCCTCGAACGGCCCGACGCGCGTCCGGCGCAAGGCGATGACGTGCCCATGACAGCCGAGAAGACGGCCCATGTCGCGGGCCAGCGCCCGCACATACGTACCCTTGCCGCAGCGTGCTTCGAACACGCTGGTAGCCTCATCCGGCATATCGACAAGCTGCAAGCTGTCGATAAAGACCGGACGCGCTTCGAGCACGACTATTTCACCGTCTCGCGCCAAATCGTAAGCCCGCGCGCCATCGACCTTGATCGCGGAATAGGCCGGCGGCACCTGCATGATCTCGCCGTGAAACTGCGGCAACAGCGCTTCGATGCTGGCGCGATCGGGGCGCAGGTCGCTGGTCTTGGTGACAGTGCCCTCGGTATCGTCCGTGTCAGTCTCTGCGCCCCAGCGAACCGTAAAGCGGTAAGCCTTCTCGCCATCGACCGCGAATGAAACCGTCTTGGTCGCTTCCCCGAGCGCGATCGGCAGAATGCCGGTGGCGAGCGGATCGAGCGTCCCCGAGTGTCCGGCTTTCTGCGCGTTGAACACCCGCCGGATAATGCCGACGGCCTGCGTCGACGTCATGTTGATCGGCTTATCGAGTACGAGCCAGCCGTGAATCGGCAAGCCCTTCTTGCGGCGTCCCATCGTTATGCTTTCCCCGTGTCGCGCCGAACTTTTTCGCTATCGAGCAGCCGGTCGATGCGGGTTGCCTCTTCGAACGTTTCGTCCTCGCGGAAACGCAAATCCGGCGCGTAGCGGAGGTTCAACGTGTGTGCGACTTCGGCACGGATATATTTCTTGTTGCGCGTCAGTGCCTCGATGACCGGTTTCAGGTCCTGGCCGCCAAGCGGCATCACGTAGACGGTGGCGAGCTTCAAATCGGGAGACAACCGCACCTCTGGGATCGTGATGACGTGAGATGCGAGCACGTCGTCGTGGACTTCGCCGCGCGACAGCATCTCGGCGATCTTGTGCCGGATCAACTCACCGACGCGCAACATGCGCTGCGACGGCGCTTTCGCGCCCGAATGCGAAGACTTTCTTGTCATTTTCTTTCCGCCGCGGACTCGGACCGCGCTCGGCCTCTTGAGACAGTGTGAACAGAACTTCGGCTCGAAGAGCCGGGCGGCCAAGGGCCGCCGCAGAGCTGGCCCGTGCGGTATTTGCCGCGCGGATCAGCCAGCGTGAGCGATTAGAGACTTCTTGCGATTGTCTCGACCTGGAAGCATTCGATCTGGTCGCCTTCGCGAATGTCCTGGTAGTTGGCGAAGGACATGCCGCACTCCTGACCGGAGACGACTTCCTTCACATCGTCCTTGAAGCGCTTCAGGATCGAAAGCGTACCTTCGTGAATGACGACGTTGTCGCGCAGCAGGCGAACCTTGGCGCCACGCTCGACCTTGCCCTCCGTGACGACGCAACCCGCAACCTTGCCGGCCTTGGAGATATTGAAGACCTGCTTGATCGATGCGTAGCCGAGGAACACCTCGCGCTTCGTCGGCGCGAGAAGGCCCGACATCGCCGCCTTCACCTCATCCACCAGATCGTAGATGATGTTGTAGTAGCGTATCTCGACGCCCTGGCTGTCGGCCGCCTGCTTCGCCTGCGCATTGGCGCGAACGTTGAAACCGATCACGATCGCCTTCGACGCGGCAGCAAGCGCGATGTCCGATTCAGTGATGCCGCCGACGCCCGAATGCACAAGCCGTGCTTCGACTTCCTCGTTGCCAACCTTGCGCAACGCGCCCGCGATGGCTTCGACTGAGCCCTGCACGTCGCCCTTGACGACGAGCGGAAATTCCTTGCGCCCGGCATCCTTGAGCTGCTGCATCATCTGCTCGAGCGTGCTCTTCGAACCCGCCGAGCCCAGCGTCTCGCGGCGCTTGCGGACACGATAATCCGTCAGTTCGCGAGCCCGCGCTTCGTTTTCGACGACGGCGAATTGATCGCCGGCTTCCGGCGCCGAGTCGAACCCGAGCACCTCCGCCGGAACCGACGGCCCGGCCGATGCGATGTTCGCGCCATGATCATCGAGGAGCGCCCGGACGCGTCCCCATGCGGTGCCCGCAACGATGATGTCGCCGACGTGCAATGTGCCGCGCTGGACAAGAACGGTGCCGACCGGCCCACGCCCACGTTCGAGCTTGGCTTCGATGACGATGCCATCTGCGGTGCGAACCGGATTCGCCTTCAAGTCGAGAATTTCGGCCTGCAGGTGAATTGCTTCGAGCAGCTTGTCGAGATTCGTACGCTTCAAGGCCGAAACCGGCACTTCGAGCGTATCGCCGCCCATGCTCTCGACGACGATCTCGTGCGAGAGAAGATCTGTGCGCACGCGGTTGGGATCGGCCTGCGGCTTGTCGATCTTGTTGATCGCAACGATGATCGGAACCTTGGCGGCCTTGGCGTGATTGATGGCTTCGACCGTCTGCGGCATGACGCCGTCATCGGCGGCGACGACCAGCACGACGATGTCCGTCACCTTGGCGCCGCGAGCCCGCATCGCCGTGAACGCTTCATGGCCTGGCGTGTCGATGAACGTGATTTTATCGCCGTTCGTCGCCTTCACCTGGTAAGCGCCGATGTGCTGCGTGATGCCGCCCGCTTCTCCGGACACGACGTTCGCAGAACGGATAGCGTCGAGCAGCGACGTCTTGCCGTGATCGACGTGCCCCATGATCGTGACGACAGGTGCGCGGGATTCCAGCGCCGCATCGTCGGAATCCTTGTCGCCGACAAAGCCGATTTCAACGTCAGCTTCCGAGACGCGCTTCGACGTATGCCCGAATTCCTGAACGATGAGTTCCGCCGTGTCGGCATCGACGACGTCGGTGATCTTATGCATCGCACCTTGCTGCATCAGGTACTTGATCAGATCGACGGCGCGCTCCGCCATACGATTGGAGAGTTCCTGGATCGTGATGGCTTCAGGAATGATCACCTCGCGCGCAATTTTCTCGCGCGGTTGCTGAATGCCCATCGCCTTCAGCTTTTCTTTTTCGCGCTTGTGCTTCAGCGATGCGAGCGAACGAACCTGGGCTTCGCGGTCGAAGTTGGTGATCGTCAGCTTCTGGCGCGTGCGCCCGTCGTCGTTTGCTTTAACGGCTGGACGCGCAACTTTCACGCCGCCGGGACCGCGCTTGCGGCTCTCCTCGTCTTCGACCTGAACACGCGCGACGGCCGGGCGCGGCGCGCGAACCGGTTTTTCGATCGTCGTCGCATCGGCAGGTGAAGCACCACGACGCGAGGGGATCGGCAATTCGATCTCGCGCGGGCGTCCGGCTTCGCGCGGCATGTATGCGGTATTTCCCGTCGGCCGCCCGCCTTGTCTTTGGAAGGACGGTCGACCGCCTTCGCGCGGCGGAGGCGCGCCAGCCTCGCGGCGCTCTCGCGGAGGAGGCGTCTCGCGCGCAGCCGGAGCGGCGGGTTGTGATTCTGCTGGCTTCGGAGCGGCAGCTGCGGGGGCCGCAGCAGGAGCGGCAGGTGCGCTCGGCGGCGCAACGTCCTTTTCACGCGGTTGCGGCTCAGGCGGCCGGGCGACCGGCTCGAAACGAACGGGTTCGGCTTCCACGCTGCGGCTCGCGCCTTCCGCGCGCGCAGCGGCAAGCGCACGCTCACGCGCCGCCCGTTCCTCGTTCGAAAGTGTGCGGCCCTGGGACTGGTTGGAAGATGCCTGCCTGGCCACCGGAGGCGGCGGAGCTTTGACCGGCGGCGGAGCTGCCTCGACAGGCGCCGCCGTAGTCGCAGGCGCGCTTTCGCCGCCTTCTGAACCTGGACCACCGAGCCTGCGCGTCTTCTTTTTCTCGACGACGACGGATTTGGACCGTCCGTGACTGAAGTTCTGCCGCACATGCCCGGACTCGACCGTTCGCTGCAGTGACAGCTGCTTGCGCGCTCCTACGCGAATGGTCTTATCGGTCTGGTCGTTCGAATCCGTCATGCGTTGTCCGTTCAGCCTTCGCTTGAAGCTTCAGAAAAAATATTGGCGGTCTGTGTCGCTGAGGACCGGTAGCGCATCAGGCGCTCCGCTTCCTCAAGAAACCGATCCGACAGGCCTCCGGGTGTGAGGGCAGCATGTACCACACTTCCCCGGCCAATAGCCAAGCTCATTTGCGCGATTGTCAGAACATCGACAACCGGCGCCGCCTGGCCCCGAGACCCCTGAATAGCCCTGAATTTCCGGTCGATCTTGGAGCGCCCGTCGGCAGCCGCATCGGTCCCGTGCAGCACCACGGCCACAGGACCTTTGTCCAAGGCGGCGGACACTTTCTCAAAACCCGAAACAAGCAGCCCCGCCTTATTCGCAAAGGACAGGGTCCCCAAGAGATGCTTAACCATCAGGGCACCGACACATTCGGCGAGATCCGCCGGTGCCTCCGCCTTGGTCTTGAGGCTCTTGGCAAATGTGTTGGTCTTTACCGCTTTTTCAACCAGACGGCGATCGCAGCCGATCCATACGCCGCGCCCCGGCAGCCGGCGATCGAGATCGGGCACAACCGTGCCGTCCGGCGACAGCACGAAACGGATCAGATCCTTCGGATCAAGGCTTTGCCGCGTAACGGCGCACAGCCGCTCGGGCGCGGAGGCTTTGCTGCCCCGCTCCGTCGCAAACCGATGTTGCCGCTCTGTCATCACGCGCGCTGTCAGCCTCTCCGAACATCACCTTCAGCCCTGAGCGCCGGCGTCGTCCGACGCGGCTTCAGGTTTGGCTTCCGCTTCGTCATCCGCAGCTTTTTCGAGGTCTTCCGGTTTGATCCATCCGGCGTGGACGCGAGCCGCCATGATCATGTTCTCGACGTCGGTGCGCGACAGCTCGAAGCCGTCGAGAATGCCCTTGTGCTTGACGGCATCGGCGTCCTTTTCCTTCTTGCGCTCCGTCCAGCCGACAAGCTCGTCCGTGGCGCAGTCGGCGAAATCCTCGACCGTTTTGACGCCGTTCTCGCCGAGCGCCACCATCATCGCGGTGTTGATGCCGGGGATCTCCGCCAACTCGTCGGCAACGCCGAGCTCGCGTCGCTTCGCGTCGCGTTCGGCTTCCTGCTGCTCCAGGTATTCGCGCGCACGGCTCTGGATCTGCTCCGCCGTACCCTCGTCGAAACCTTCGATATGCGCGATCTCGGAAAGATCGACGTAAGCGACTTCCTCGATGCTCGCGAAGCCTTCCGTCACCAAAAGCTGCGCGATGACTTCGTCGACGTCGAGCGAATCCATCAACAGCTGCGTGCGTTCCGCGAATTCCTTCTGGCGCCGCTCGCTCTCTTCTTGTTCCGTCAGGATATCGATATCCCAACCCGTCAGCTGCGAAGCGAGCCGCACGTTCTGGCCGCGCCGTCCGATCGCCAGCGAGAGCTGCGCTTCCGGAACGACAACCTCGATGCGATTTGAATCTTCATCGAGCACGACCTTCGTGACTTCGGCCGGTGCGAGCGCGTTGACGATGAAGCTCGCCGCATCCGGATTCCACTGAATGATGTCGACCTTCTCGCCCTGAAGCTCGTTGACGACCGCCTGCACGCGGGCGCCGCGCATACCGACGCAGGCGCCGACCGGATCGATCGAAGAATCTTTCGAAATGACGGCGATCTTGGCCCGGCTTCCCGGATCACGAGCGACCGATTTGATCTCGACCACGCCGTCGTAGATCTCGGGAACCTCAGCGCGGAACAGCGTCGACATGAACTCCGGGCGCGCGCGCGTCAGGAAGATCTGCGGCCCGCGCTGTTCCCGGCGCACGTCATAGATATAGGCGCGAATGCGATCGCCAAGCCGGACGTTTTCGCGCGGGATCATCTCGTCGCGGCGAATGATACCTTCCGCGCGCCCAAGATCGACGATGACGTTGCCGTATTCGACGCGCTTTACCGTGCCGTTCGTCGTATCGCCGACGCGATCTTTGTATTCGGAGAATTGCCGGTCGCGCTCGGCTTCGCGAACCTTCTGGACGATGACCTGTTTGGCATTCTGCGCGGCGACGCGGCCGAATTCGAGCGGCGGCAGCGTCTCGGCGATCATATCGCCGACCTTGGAGTCCGGGTTGCGCTTCTTCGCATCCTCGAGATTGATCTGCGTCGCATCGTTTTCGACGTCGTCGACAACGGCCAGCACGCGCGTCAACTTGGCTTCGCCGGTTTTCGGATCGATCTCACAGCGAATGTCGTTCTCCGCGCCGTAGCGCGATTTCGCGGCCTTCTGGATAGCGTCTTCCATCGCCTCGATGACGATCTTTTTGTCGATCGTCTTCTCACGCGCGACCGCGTCAGCGATTTGCAAAAGCTCAAGCCGGTTGGCGCTAATGCCTGCCATGGCCATGGAATCAATCCTCCAGATCGTCTTCGTCGAGTTCGGCACCATCGCCGGGCCGTTGAGAATGTCGCTCTTTGGCGCGGGCGAGAGCTTCCCGGATCAACTCATCCGTTAGAACCAGCTTGGCGTCCGAGATGAGATTTACAGGCAAACCAAGATGTTGAATGCCGTGCTCGCCGGTGTCGGCCTTGAGGCGAACCTCGCCATCCTCGAAGCCTTCGAGCACACCTTTGAACTTTCGTCGGCCGTCGACTGGCTCGGTCAGTTCGATCTTGGCCTCGTGGCCGGACCAATCTTCAAAATCGCTCGGACGAACGAGCGGCCGGTCGATGCCGGGCGATGACACTTCGAGACGATAAGCGCCCGCGACCGGATCGGCGACGTCGAGCACGGGCGAAACCTGCTTCGAGATTACTTCGCAATCGTCGATCGTAATCGTACCGTCGGGCCGCTCGGCCATCAACTGCACGATCTTATCAGCGGCGGCGCCCTGGATTTTCACCCGCACCAGCCTGAAGCCGAGATCCTCAAGAACGGGCTCGACCACGGCCGCGACCTCGGCCGCAACG
>JAICLG010000379.1 GCA_025927515.1 Hyphomicrobium sp. | reverse complement strand
GAAAATGCCCGCAAGGGTTTCATCCAGATGCTGCGTGACAATGATTTCGGCGGCACCGGAGTCTGGACGCGCATCAACTGCCTGAATTCGCCGTGGATGCTGGACGATATTACGGAAATCGTCGCCAGCGTCGGCAACAAGCTCGATGTCGTCATGCTGCCGAAGGTCGAGGGGCCTTGGGATATCCATTATCTCGATCAGCTTCTAGCGCAACTCGAAGCCAAGCACGGCGTCAAGAAGCCGATCCTGATCCACGCCATCCTCGAAACCGCCGAAGGCGTCAATAACGTCGAGGCAATCGCGGCGGCTTCCCCGCGCATGCACGGCATGAGCCTCGGCCCGGCCGACCTCGCCGCCTCGCGCGGCATGAAAACGACGCGCGTCGGCGGCGGCCCCCCCGATTACGGCGTCCTGGCGGCCCCCGGACAAGATGCATCTGCAGCGCGCGCCTTCTATCAGCAGGACCTCTGGCACTACACGATCGGCAAGATGGTCGACGCCTGCCAGGCCTATGGATTGAAAGCATTTTATGGCCCATTCGGAGACTTCGCCGATCTCGCCGCCTGCGAAGCCCAGTTCCGCAACGCGTTCCTTCAGGGATGCCTCGGCGCCTGGACGCTGCACCCGTCGCAGATCGAGATTGCCAAGCGGGTGTTCTCGCCTGATCCGAACGAAGTTAAATTTGCCAAGCGCATCCTCGATGCCATGCCCGACGGCACCGGCGCCGTCATGCTCGACGGTAAGATGCAGGACGACGCTACCTGGAAGCAGGCCAAGGTGATCGTCGATCTCGCGAAGATCGTCGCTTCGAAGGATAAGGAACGGGCCGAGCTTTACGGCACGCTTTGATCCGAACACGGACCTTGCGAGTCGGCGGCGTCTGCCACACATTCATCGGATGAGCACAATCTTACATGCGAAGTTCGCGATTGGGCAGATTGTCCGTCATCGCATTTACCCGTTTCGCGGGTTGATCTTCGATATCGATCCGGAGTTTGCCAATACCGAAGAGTGGTGGCTGTCAATTCCGGAAGAGTTACGGCCGAGGAAAGATCAGCCCTACTATCATCTCTACGCCGAAAATGCGGATACGACGTATCTCGCTTACGTGTCGGAGGGAAACCTTCTGCTCGACGACACGTCCGCGCCCTTGCGCCATCCCGACATCGCCGAACGCTTCATCAGTGACGGGGGCGTCTACAGGTTGCGCCCCGGCGTCACCAACTAAGCCACGGCCCGGCTTCGTCTAAACCAAGCTTCGCCGGCTTGTTTTTGCGCGCCGCATAAAGAAAAACCGCCCCGGCGAACCGGGGCGGCGAAACAAAACACTCCGCGTGTATCCGAAGCTATTTCTTCGGCGCTGCCTTCGCTGGCGTCGAAGCTGTTGTTGTCGTCCGAGGTGCTCCCGGCGCATCGAGCGGCAGGTTCTTCATCTCGTTCGCCTTCCACTCCTCAGCAAGCTTCTGCTGACGTTCGCGGATCTGCTTCATCAAAGCGCTGCGCGCTTCGGCGTATTTTTTGTTGTCGACCGGAGGGCCGGCTGCCGCTTCATTGTAGCCATCAAGCGGCACCGGAAAGCCGACAGGCTCCGCAGCGGCGTTCATCGCGAGCACCATGATTCCGCCGCCCGTCGACATTTCCTTGAGGATCTCAGGCGTTGCCTCGGTCTCAGCCGTGCAGCCGGCCGGATGGCATAGAGAATAATGCAGCTCGATCGGCTTCAGCTTCTTCTCGTCGATCTTCTCATTCTTCGAGGCCTTGGCCCACTGCTCTTTCGTGTAGACGGCAGCCCTGATGCCCGGCGGAATCGCCATACCCAGTGGGACCATGACCATCAGCGTTTTTTTCGGGTTGCCGTCGATCTCGCGAATGGCAGCCGAGATAAGGACCATGCCGGTGTTCCCATCGAGACGTTCGTGATGGGTGAGGCAAAGCCGTTTCTCGGTCTTCACTTCCTTGCCGTCCTTGCCCCTATTCATGATTGGCGCGTTCTCACACAACTTGACCCAAGCGCTCTTGGGGTTCGCTGCGGCGGTGGCTGCCTTAGCGGGAGCAGCGGCTTTGGCCGCAGGCGCGGCTGGTGCCGATTGTGCTTTCTTGGGCGCGGCCTTATCCTGGGCCATAGCCGCGGAGGCGGACATCGCAACCGTAATTGCCAAGGCGGAAGCGAGCGCCCTGCCACTCGTGCGCAATAGTGCGTTTCCCATCAACGTAAAAATCCTCACTTGTCTGCAAGCCGGCGCT
>JAICLG010000245.1 GCA_025927515.1 Hyphomicrobium sp. | reverse complement strand
GAGGGCCTGTCATCGAGGGCGATCAAGTTCGGCGAGTGGTAGTCGCGCAGCAGCCATGTCTTCGGTTGCTTCAGAACTCGTGCGAAGACGCGGTGCCATTCGGCCGTGAACGCTTCGCGTGCGCTCTGAGGGGCCGGGCTGCCGTGAAGTGCGGGCCAATACCAATCGAGCAATAGTTGCGTCTCGATGTCGAGGACGCCTTCGTCAGCCTGGGGCAGATCGAATGATGTCCCGCCTGTGAGAGACATGCGTTCGGGCGGCGGGGCGGCCTGCACCGCAATCAGCGCGTCGGTGGCGCGACGCCATAGCGATTTTTGATCGGCGCTGCGCGCGACCTCGGAGGCGAAAACCTTGTCGCCGAAGTCCTCGATGATCAGCAGGCCCTGATCGAGATCCTGCGCGAAAATTTGGGGTGTGGAAACGCCGCCGCTGCGGAGCGCTTCGGCGATCGCGACAAAGGCGGTCACGTCCTCGGCCAAATGGGCGATGGCGCTATAGGGCTTGCCGTCACGGATTGGCGGCCCGTCTGGCCGGCGCGGGGAATCGACCAGCAGAGCGCGGCGGCCATCGGTTTTCGTCAGCCGTGCGTAGCGGCGCGGGGACGCGTCGCCCTGCAGGTAGGCGAGGCGAACATCAGGACCGCCCCAACCGGCAGCATCGACGAACGCGCGTAACGTCGCGAGGCGATCAACCCGTGCGGCGAGCGACGGTGCAGCATCGATGGTGATCGTCCTGCGGTCTTCGGCGCTGCCTTCCGCGAAGGTCATGGCAACGTGATCCGCCGGGATGCGGCCGCCGCCTCGTGACGGCCACTCGATGACGGCGATGCCGCGGGCGAGAGCCGCTTCCAGTCCAAGCTCGCCGAGTTCGTCGGGGTCGGTCAGACGATAGAGATCGAAATGCGCGGCGTCGAAGCGGGGCGTTTCGTAGCTTTGCATCAGCGTGAAGGTCGGGCTCGGAACGTCGAGCGCCGGATCGCCGGAGAGGCTGCGGATCAAGGCGCGGGCGAACGTCGATTTGCCGGTTCCGAGATCGCCTTCAAGGCAGAGTGTATCTCCAGGCTGGAGAAAAAAAGCGACGTCGTCGGCAAGACGGACGACGCCGGACTCGGTCAGATCGCGGAACAGGAATGAACTCATCGCGCCTAAACTATGCTGCCCGCCCGCCGCCTGCCAACCATGTCGCTTCATCCGTTGCGCCGACCGGGCGTTCCGGGATCCGGATGGTCACGCGCGTGCCACGGTTTTCCTCGGAGGACACTTCGATCGTGCCACCATGCAATTCCACCAGGCTTTTGACGATAGAAAGGCCAAGACCGGCGCCGCGATGGTCGGAGCCGTGACTGCGGCTTTCGAAGCGTTCGAAGATACGGCCCAATTGGTCTTTTGGAATACCTACTCCGTCGTCTTCAACACGGAAGATGATGTTGCCGTCTTCGATCCAGCATTCGATCCGGATCGTGCCGTCGCGCTTCGAGAAGCCGACGGCGTTCGAGAGCAGATTGTAAAGGATCTGGCGCATGCGCGCTTCGTCGGCCACGAATTCGGTCACGTCCTCGGCGACGGCCATTTCGATCGTCAGGCGATTGCGGGCGGCGCGTTCATGGATGCCGGGCAGCGCCGCCTCGATGAGGCTGCGGGCGCCCACGTGGGTAAGCTTCAGCTGCATAGCGCCGGCGTCGATAGTGGCAAGATCGAGGATGTTGGTGATGATCGCTTCCAGCGTCTTCGATGACGACGTAATATCGGTGAGATATTCTTGCTGCTTGGCGTTGAGTTCGCCCAACGCTGGGCTCGAAAGCAGCTCTGAAAACCCGATGATCGTCTGGAGCGGCGTTCGCAACTCGTATGAAATGTGGCTGATGAATTTCATCTTCAGCATGTCGGCGGCGACGAGGGCTTCGTTGCGTTCGACAAGGGCGCGTTCGGCGCGCTTTGCATCCGTCACGTCAGCAAACGTGAGAAGTGTCGCGCCGTCGGGTAGCGGCATCAGTGCGTAGTCGATGACGACACCGTCCGACCGGTTCATATGTCCGGAGAACGTTCCACGCTCGTCGGAGAAGGCCGTCACGGCACGGCCGATCCGCAACCACGTCTCATTATCGGGATGCAGGTTCTGCGCCGCCGCTATCACCTCGCCGACGTGGGGCAACTCTGCGAGCTTGCGCGCCGGCATCTGCCAGATATTGCAGAAGGCCTTGTTGAACAGCTTCAACCGCCCATTGGTGCCGAAAACGGCTACGCCTTCCTTGAGGCTGTCGAGCGTTTCGCGCTGGACATCGATGAAGGCGTTGTAACGGCTTTCGAGCGCGATGCGCTCGGTCTCGTCGGCGAACAGGAACGTGACGCCGCCGTCCGGGCGCTGCTCGGCCATGACGTGCAGGATGCGCCCGTCCGTCAGGTTCCATGTATCGTCGAGCGTCGTTCCGGTGTGGTAGCAGGCGAGCACTTGCGCCTTCCACTCGCGATGGCTGACCACGGGTTCAAGAACGCCGATCTCGCGCAGCCGATCGAGGATGGCGCTATCGCCCGGGCGCGTCGCGAGCCATTCCGTATCGAGCGACCAGAGCTTGGCGAAGGCGGCGTTGTAAAAGACGAGCTTGTGCTCGGCATTGAAGATCGCGACGGCCGTTTCGACCCGATCGAGCGTGCGGTCGTAGGCGGCGATCTGGCGCTCCAGTTCTCCCTGGACGCTTTCGATGTCGGTGACGTCGATGGCGGCGCCTGCCGTCATACCATCGACCGGCAGTACGATGACGTCGTGGGCCTTGCGCTCGCCTGCCGCGACGAGGTGCACGCGCGCTCTGTACGTTTGTCCGGCGCTGACGGCCTTGCTGACGGCTTTACGCTGACGCGCTTCGAGAAGCTCGATCTGGCGCTCGAGAACTTCGATCTCGCTCTTGGCGTCAACGGCGGTCACATAGGCGGAATTCACCCAGATCAGCCGGTTGTCCATGCCCCGCAGCCAAACCGGCATCGGCAGCGTGTTGATCAACGCGCGGCTCGAGAGGATGTCGCGAGCGAGCGACGTGTGCTGCTCTTCGATCTTGGAGAGTTCGAGCTTGTAGCCGGAGATATCCTTGAGGCGTAGCACCGCGCGGCCGCCTGCGGCACGGCCCTCGGCCTCGACGACTCCGCCCGCGATCGTCTTCAGGATGATGCTGAACGAGCGGCCGTTGACGAAGAGCTTGTCGAGCGCCGCTTTCAACGCGTGGGCGGAGCCTGCTTCCAGCCATTGCCCGAAGCGAAGGATTTCTGCGTGCTGCTCCGGCAGTCCGGGTACGCTCGTCAACGTATGCGACACGATCCGTACGGCTTGGCCCTGTTCCCAGAAGATCAGCACCTGCGGCTCGGCGCGGATGATCGCGTCGGCGGCGGCGAGGTTGCGACGAAGCTGCGTGCTCTCGGCCCTGGCGGCGCGGGCTTCACTCCGGGCCATGCTGCCCATGCGCCAGATGATCGCGACGGCCGAGATGGCGGCACCGGCGACGGCGGCGATCAGCCAGATGTGGCGCATGTCGAATTCGAGCGAGCCGACGTGGTGGCCATCGACGAAACTCGCGAGCATTGTCGCGACGCATGCCATTGCCGCAATCAGGAGCAGCAATAGCTGCAACCGCGTCGTCATTTTTGGATCATGCGGAGAGGTGGCGCGCATCACTTCCATTGCAGCCTGCGAAAGCGTCTCGGGCATCCTTGGCAGGGTGCACGCACGCCGGCTTCGGTTCTTTGCCGTTGCTACGAATCACCCTGAGTATGGGGCGCGCGAGAAGCTGCCGCCAGCGGGGTCAACCAATTGGGAGGAAACGGATTCGAAGTGTTTCCCCGGCGCCGCGCGAAGGGCTCTGCGAGCCCGTTCGAGACGATCGGATGGGGGTGCGATGCATTCGCACGGATTACGTACAACTTTAGGCGAAATGCTGGAGATGGTCGCGAGGCTGGAGCGTCGCGCGGCGGACGAAAAAGAAGGCCCCCGCGAGATGCGAGAGCCTTTTCCTAAATCCACTGTGTCACGTCGATCGCTCAGTAGCGGTAGTGATCCGACTTGAACGGGCCTTCCGGGCTGACGCCGATGTAAGCCGCCTGATCCGGACGCAGCTTCGTCAGCTTGGCGCCGATCTTGGCCAGATGCAGGATCGCGACCTTTTCATCGAGATGCTTCGGCAGCGTGTAGACTTCTTTCTTGTACTTGCCCTCGTTGGTGAAGAGCTCGATCTGGGCCAGCGTCTGGTTGGTGAACGATGCCGACATGACGAACGAGGGATGGCCCATCGCGTTGCCGAGGTTCACGAGGCGGCCTTCCGACAGCAGGATGATGCGCTTGCCGTCCGCGAACTCGATCTCGTCGACCTGCGGCTTGATATTGTTCCACTTGAGGTTCTTGAGGCCGCCGACCTGGATCTCGTTGTCGAAGTGACCGATGTTGCAGACGATGGCGCGGTCCTTCATGGCCCGCATGTGATCGACTGTGATGATATCCTTGTTGCCGGTCGCGGTGACGAAAATGTCGGCCTTGGGGGCCGCGGTTTCCATGGTGACGACTTCATAGCCTTCCATGGCGGCCTGCAGGG
>JAICLG010000133.1 GCA_025927515.1 Hyphomicrobium sp. | reverse complement strand
TGATCCGGCGCGATGATGTCGAGCATCTGATCATGACCGGCGGCCCGGTCGACGTCGTCATCGAGACCGGGATTGCACCGCCCGCCCCGCATCGCGGCCCTGTCCCGCCGCCACGCGAACAGGCCGCCTTCCGGCGTCCAACCGCGCTCGGTCGCAGCCCGGGTCCCACCGATCCCGAAGCAGGCCCGCCTCAGTTTTAGGGATTGGGTTTTGGGGATCAGGGACGAGAATATAGGCCGCATCGTCATCCCGCCTGTGCGGGATTCCGCCCAAGCATCCAGAGTTCTCCGTGCCGCGGGCCTGGACAGATCCCGGCCTTGGCCGGAATGACGAAAGTGCGGGAATACGGCCGCCGACTAGCGCCCGGCGTCAACGTCGCCGAAGTCGGACATGGTCAGCTTGCGGAGATTGAAGGGGCTCGTCGCGCTTGCCATCGTACCGCCCCGAACGAACTTGCCCGCTTTAGCGTGGACGACGTTGCGCGCCGCGGAGGTGTTCCACATGGCAGGACTTGCCGCGGCGTCCACGTAGGGGATCTTCAACGACTTGATCCACGACGCCGACGAGACCACTGCCCCGGCAATCGTCACCATCGCCGCCGCAGACACTATGGAAGAAGCAGGGATCGACACGGGCGTCACCCTTTCCGCGCGAGAGCTAAATGACGCCAATGTCGCCCGTTCGCGTTAACGTCGCGTAAAAAGGTGCCGCAGATCGAGACAATTGTGGAATTGGTTTCATGAACTTTCGGACCAGATTATTCCTTAGCCCAGGTCTTCGCGCGATAGGGTTGTGCGACACATGATTGATCGACCGTATTGCGGCTGGTTCCTGTTAATTTACTTGATTGGCGGGCTCTTGTACCTGCCATATCATTTTCATTTGCAATTTCGAAGGCTCGTACGGGCTGCTGTTGAGGACTCCAACAATGCTGTGCCCTACTATCGTATGTCTCTCGAAATAGCGGTCCGGCTAAGAGGGGGCTGGGCCCCCCGAATTTCGGGCTACGGCCCAGAAGTCGATTCAGCCATCCGAAAATATCTACCCAAATGTAGGGACCTAGAGGCAAAACAGTTCTTGTTTTTGCTTATCTGGGGCTTCAGTCTTTTCGCAATGAAGTGGCTTCTCTTCTCGTGCGGACTGTGCCGGACACACTAAGAGTCCTCACGAAGAATTCGCTCGGGCACTTTATTCGTTATTCCTCGCGGTAGACGCGCTCGCGGCGTTCGTGGCGTTCCTGTGCCTCTACGGACAGTGTCGCTATCGGGCGGGCGTCGAGCCGCTTCAAGCCGATCGGTTCGCCGGTATCCTCGCAGTAGCCGTACGAACCGTCCTCGATCCGGCCGAGGGCCGCATCGATCTTGGCAATCAGCTTGCGCTGCCGGTCGCGCGTCCTGAGCTCGGTCGCACGATCGGTTTCCGACGTCGCGCGGTCGGCAAGATCGGCGTGCTGCGTTGAATCTTCGTGCAGGATCGCCAGCGTCTCGCGGGTTTGCCGCAAGATTTCATCCTTCCATTCGAGCAGGCGCTTGCGGAAATAAGCCTTGTGCATGTCGTTCATGAACGGCTCATCGTCCGAAGGTTTGTAACCCGACGGAAGGACGATATCGGCGATCTTTACCCGGGGAGCCATCTTCTTGTTCGTACCCTCTGACTTCTTCGACGGCGCCGCCTTCGCGGCCGCTATCGTCTGTGACGTGGCGCGTTGCGGCATGGATTTCTGAGTTCCCGACTTGGTGGCTACCGTAGATTTCACGGCGGAAGCTTTAACCGGAGCCGGCTTTGCGACGCTCTTCGGCGCCTTCTTTTTATCGGCAGCAGCCTTGACTGTCGGCGCCTTGCCGACCTTTGCCGGCTTACCGGCTTTGGCTGCAATCTTCTTGTTGGCGGACTTGCCTTTGGCCGCCTTTGCCGCGATCGTCTTGCTCATCGTCCGCCTCTCCTGAGGCTTGTGCACTCGAGCTGATAATCGTTACCGAAAGACCGGACGCTCAGAAAAGAATCGCGCCCCTATTTCGGCCGACCCTTATCTATGCGACGGGGCCATCGAGTCAAGCACACTAGACGAACGACAGGCCGTCGACGTCGTGCGAATTGTTCTAGCTATAACAGAAGCTTATGACATTCGCTCTGTTCCCTTCAAGGTCACTCGGAAGAATTGTTTTTGGTGAGCAGTGCGCTTCGGTCATCTTGCTTGTGATTAACCCTCGCCCGTAGGCTCTGGACACACCAGCCCCGGAGGCCAAATTTTTCATGAAATTCGAAGGTACCTCCTCTTACGTTGCGACCGACGATCTGAAAGTCGCGGTCAACGCCGCTATCCGTCTCGAGCGGCCCTTGCTGATCAAGGGCGAGCCTGGGACCGGCAAATCGGTACTCGCGGCCGAAGTTGCAAGAGCCCTCAACGCTCCGTTGATCGAATGGCACATTAAATCGACGACGAAGGCGCAGCAGGGCCTCTACGAATACGATGCGGTTTCACGGCTTCGCGACGGGCAGCTTGGCGACGAGCGCGTCAAGAACATCGCCAACTACATCAAGCGCGGCAAACTGTGGGAAGCCTTCACGGCTCCGGAGCGCTCCGTGCTGCTGATCGACGAGATCGACAAGGCCGACATCGAATTTCCGAACGATCTCCTGCAGGAACTCGATCGCATGGAGTTCTTCGTCTACGAAACCGGCGAGACGGTGAAAGCTTCGACGCGCCCGATCGTGCTCATTACGTCGAACAATGAAAAGGAATTACCCGACGCATTCCTGAGGCGTTGCTTTTTCCATTTCATAAAATTCCCCGACGCGGAGACGATGCGCCAAATCGTCGACGTACATTTTCCCGGTTTGAAAAATCGCCTCGTCGGCGATGCGCTCAGAGTTTTCTACGAATTGCGCGATGTGCCTGGCCTCAAGAAAAAGCCGTCGACGTCGGAGTTGCTCGACTGGCTTAAATTGCTCCTGCATGAAGACATCGATCCAGCTCTCATTCGTGAAAGCGATCCACGCAAGCTCGTGCCACCGCTTGCCGGCGCTTTGATCAAGAACGAACAGGATGCCCATCTCCTCGAACGTCTGGCGTTCATGACGCGCCGCCGCAAGGACTAAGCGTCCAGGCATGCCCGGCGCGCTGAGCAGGTCGCCAATTTTAAAAAACTTTGTTCGACTATTTGCTTTCCTTTGCGGCGATAAGATCAACTTGATTTCAGCCGCCGGTTGCGCCTCAATCTCTTTTCGTCCACTTTCCGTAATACTTTGGTATTGCTGATAGGGAGATTTGAAATGAGGAAATTTTTGGTAGCGCTCGCCGTATTGGGCGCACTCGGCTGCGCTGCGTGCGATAGTCAGAAAGAAAAAGCGGACAAGGCCGCGGACAAAGCTGCCGCCGATAGCGCGAACGCCAACAAAGCTGCATCCGAAGCGAAGGACGCTGCCGACAAAGCCGCGGCAGACAAAGCAGCCGCAGACAAAGCTGCTGCCGAAAAGCCGGCGGAGACGCCCGCGAGCCCACCCGAAAACAATGGTACGTCTCCGGCAACGCCGACCCCAAGTCCAACTCCCGCTCCATAGCGCATCGGGCAAAATGGTCAGCGTCGACGCGTTTTCCGGCGTCACTACAGAGTGCTAGGCCGCCAGGCCTAGCTGCTTCCATCCGCCGTGTTGTGCGTATTTGTCGCTTACACTAACCACCATTCCGCGAACTCCTGCCCATATAGAGACGACTGCGGAAAAAACTGGGCACAGCCCGCGATCAATAGCCGAGCGTCGCGTCCGCCCGGTAAAGCCGCTGCTGCTGTGCTGCGGAAATGAAACCAACGCGTCGCGCTTGTTTCGTGCGCCGACCCCCTGGAGCGCTTGGATATCCATGTGTGGCATCTTCGGCATTATCGATCTCAAAAGCCGTCGCGCGGTTCCCGCGTCCGTATTGAAGCGCGCTGCCGACGCGATGCACCATCGTGGTCCGGATGAAGAAGGCTATCTGCAGCGTCCGGGGTTCGGTTTTGCCTCTCGGCGTCTGAGCATCGTCGGTCTCGCGGATGGCCGGCAGCCGATGTTCAACGAGGACAAGACCGTTTCGGTCGTCTTCAACGGCGAGATCTACGATCAGAACGATTGGCGCTACGATTTGAAAAATCGCGGGCACCGGCTGACGACGCATTGCGATACCGAAATCCTCCCGCACATGTGGGAGGAATACGCGCAGGACATGTTCGCCAAGCTCAACGGTCAGTTTGCGCTGGCGATGTTCGATGAACGCAAGCAGACGTTCATTCTGGCGCGCGACCGCTTCGGCATCTGCCCCTTGTACTGGACGCGCACGACGCGGTTCGGCGCTGACTGGCTTATTTTCGGATCCGAGATCAAGACGCTTCTGGCGACCGGGCTTATCGACCCGAAGCCCGACCGGCGCGGCATCGACGCGGTTTTCAATTTTCTCGCGGTAGCGGGACCGTTCAGCTGCTTCGAAGGCATCAACATCCTGCCGCCGGGGAAATTTCTCACGATCGCGCGTGGGCGCTCCGGAGAAGACGCAAAGATCAGCGAGCATACCTACTGGTCGATGGATTTTCCCGACAAGGGAATGGAAACGCGTGGCGGGAACGAGAAAGTTCTCGTCGACGAATTGGAGAGTACGCTCTACGCCGCTGTGCAGCGCCGTCTCCGCGCCGACGTTCCCGTCGCCTCGTATCTGAGCGGCGGAGTCGATTCCAGCACCGTCGTGGCAATGGCGCGGGATATTCTCGGCGCGGCTCCGACGACATTCACGTCCAAGATCCGCGATCCGAAACTCGACGAGACCGAGCAGGCTGCGATTATTTCAAAGCATCTCGAAGCCGACCCCTACGTCGTGCCGTGCGGCTCGGAAGAAATCGTTGCGAACTATCAGCGTCTGCTGGTCGCGACGGAAGCGCCGGTGACAGACACATCATGCACGGCGCTGATGCTGCTCGCGGGCGAAGTGCGCAACAAAGGATTCAAGGTTGCGCTGACGGGCGAAGGTTCCGACGAATGGCTCGCCGGATACCCGTGGTACAAGATCAATCGCATGCTCGAAGGGCTCGGCGCGATTTCCGGCGGTACGCTCGATGCGGCCGTCAGGAAGAGGTTCTTCACCTGGCTCGGCTGCAACAAGGACGCCGTCGCCTACCTGGAGCGCTGCGTTGGGTCCGCCGGCGGTCCGCACGCCTTTCAAAGATTTTATGATTTGCTCGGCGCTTCGCGCTTCCGCTTCTACAGCCCGGGCATGCTCGCCGGGCTTTCCGGCCATGATCCTTACGCGGATTTCGAGCCCGACCTTGAACGCGCGCGGAGTTGGCATCCCGTCAACCGCGCCATCTACTGGGCCGGACGCATTCACTTGCCCGGCCAGCTCCTGAGCCTCAAGGGCGACCGGATCGCGATGAGCCAGTCGGTCGAGATGCGCTACCCGTTCCTCGACAACAACGTCTTCGATCTCCTCGCGGGCATCGACCCGAACCTGAAATTAAAGGGGCTCAGGGAAAAATATCTTCTGCGCCGCGTCGCGGAGAGATGGCTGCCGAAGTCGGTGGCATGGCGTCCAAAGGGCATGTTCCGGGCGCCGCTCGATGGCTTCTTCCTGCAGCAGAGATTGCCCTATGTCGACGAGCTTCTGAGCGAAGAGTCGCTGAAAAAAACCGGCTATTTCGATCCCAAAGCCGTCGCCACGTGGCGCACGAAATATCGCGAACTCTCGCCTCGCTTTTATCAGCGCAGCTCGATGGAGCTGGGTCTGGTCGCCGTTCTCGCGACGCAGCTGTGGCATCACACGTTCATCGATTCCTCCCTCGCCAATCTTCCCGATTGGCGTGGGCTTTCAGGGTTCGACAGAGAGTACCGCGATCTCGGCTTCGCAGAGGCAATGCCCGAGAGCGCCGCAGCAGCCGATTATGCCTAGGATCGGCGGGCGGAAGCGCCGTATGCGGCGATAAACATCGCGGCGGCCGATCTGACGACCTTGTCGATTTCTTCGTCCGTCGCCGGTTTGTTGACGACCGCATAAAGGCGCGGGCGCATGATCTCCGTTTGGACGAGATCGAGAAACTGCGCCGCGGCCAGAGGCGAGTCCGGCACCACAAGGCGCTCCGCGGCAACGTGCTTATCAATATATGAGGCCAGCGCGTCGGTCGTCCGCCGCGGCCCGGCGTCAAAGAATTCATTTCCCACCTCGGGCATCCGCCCGGCGACGCCGATGACGATCCTGTGCGCGGCGACGACGAACGGCTGCGAGAGCAGCGCGATCATGTCGGTGCCGAAGCGGATCAGCACGTCTTCGATTGGCTTCTCGACATCCAATAGCGCGATCAGCTCGGAGATGTTCCTGTCGCGGCGCTCGGCGCAAATGGCTGCAAAAAGGTGCTCCTTGTCCTGGAAGTAGACGTAGAGCGTCGCCTTCGAGACCTGCGCCTCGCGTGCCACATCGTTCATGCTCGCGGCATCAAAGCCGAGCGTCGAGAAGATGCGGCCGGCGCCTTCCAGGATCTGGCGGCGTTTTTGGGGGTCCGTTCCCGCGGCCGGGCGGCCGCCGCGGCGGTCCCGGGGTGCGGACGAAGGTGCGGCAGGCGAATCCATGGCTCAATCCTACACGAGCAAAATGCTCGTTCCGAAAAATATGCAAAATAATCGAACCGAACGGTTCAGTTTCCTCTTGATATCGGCCATCCGGAAGTATATGTCAATCGCGAACTGAACCGTTTGGTTTGATTTGTGGCATTTTCTAGGGATTTGGACTCATGTCGAGAGGAAAGGCGAATGCCGTCGTGCTCGAGCGCCTGGACCGGACCGCGGGCGACGACCACTCCACGGCCCCTGCGGACTCCCACCTCAACGAGATCGCAGACCATTCCAAGATTGCGAAAATAAAAGCCGATGCCGCGCCCCGCGCGGACAGCAGGGAACCGGCGACCGCGCGGGAAGCAGTCTCAGCCAAGCCAGCGGATGCCGAAACCGCGAAGCCGCGCTCACGGCGCAAACCGATCTTCATGGGCATCGGAGCTCTGGCCCTGATGGCGGGCGTCTGGTTCGCCTATCAATACATTACCGTCGGCCGCTTCATTGTTTCGACAGATGACGCGTACGTCGGCGTTCACATGTCGATCATCTCGCCGAAAGTCTCCGCCTACGTCACCGACGTTCCGATCGTCGACAACGAGTCGGTCAAGGCTGGTCAGGTGCTCGTCCGTCTCGACGACGGCGACTATCGGTTGGCGCTCGATCAGGCCAAATCCAAGCTCGCGACGCAGAACGCCCAGATCCTGACGTTCGATGCGCAGATCCAAGCGGCCGAAGCGACGGCCGCACAGGCTCGCGCGCAACTCGAATCCGCGAAGGCGACGGTCGTCAAAACCGAAGCCGACTTCCGACGCACGAGCGCCCTCACCGCCAAGGATTATTCGACCAAGGCTTCGCTCGATGCCACCATCGCCGCCCGCGATTCCGCCCGCGCCCAAGTGAAAGCCGATGAGGCGGGCATTCAGTCGGCCGACGCCAACATCGCGCTTCTTCATGCGCAGCGCCAACAGGCGGTGGAGGTAGCCAAAGAGTTGCAGGTCGCCGTCGATCAGGCTGCTCGCGATCTTTCGTTTACCGTCATTCGCGCGCCCTTCGACGGCATCATCGGCAACAGGAGCGTTCAGGTCGGCGATTACGTAACGCCGGGCAAGCGGCTCGCGGCCGTCGTGCCGCTCGACAAGGTTTATGTCGATGCGAACCTCAAAGAAACGCAGCTCGGGCCTGTGGCTGTCGGCCAGACGGCGAGCGTCGAGGTCGATGCGCTCGACGGCGAAGCCCTGAAAGGGACGGTCGTCAGCGTCGCGCCGGCATCGGGATCGCAATTCTCGCTGCTGCCGCCAGAGAACGCGACAGGCAATTACACCAAGATCGTGCAGCGCGTCCCCGTGCGGATCGCGGTTCCCGCATCCGAGGCGAAGGGCCGGTTGCGGCCGGGGCTGTCCGTGGTCGTCGGCATCGACACGCGCACGACACCGAAAAGCTCCGATCAAAAACAGGCCGCGAAATAGCGATCCGGGTCGCGTCATCCGAGGCAATGAGCCATGAGCAAATCCGCTAGCCCTGCAGATTATCCAGCATCCGACGTGCCCCCCGGCACGCTCGCGTGGATCGGCGTGACGCCGCGCCAGCTCGCCGGA
>JAICLG010000339.1 GCA_025927515.1 Hyphomicrobium sp. | reverse complement strand
GGAATATTTCATTACGCAGTTGAAGCTTGCTTTGTTTGGCGCCGCGTTCATCTCGTTTCCGGTCGTCGCCACGCAGATCTACAAATTCGTTGCGCCCGGGCTGTACAAGCACGAGCGCGGCGCTTTCCTGCCTTACCTGATCGCAACGCCGATTTTTTTCGTGCTGGGATCGATGCTGGTCTATTTCGTCGTGCTACCGATGCTGGTCCGCTTCTCGCTCGGCATGCAGCAGACCGCCGGCGCCGAGACTGCGCAAATTCAGCTTTTGCCGAAGGTCGGCGAATATCTGTCGCTGATGATGTCGCTCATCTTCGCGTTTGGCGTGGCGTTTCAGTTGCCCGTCATTCTGACGCTATTGGGCCGCGTCGGCATTATCACTTCAAGGCAGCTTCGGGAGAAGCGCCGCTATTTCATCGTAGTGGCTTTCATCATTGCCGCCGTGCTCACCCCGCCCGACGTTCTAAGCCAAGCCTCGCTCGCGATCCCGTTGCTGGCGCTGTATGAGGGCTCGATCGTCGCGGTGCGCATCGTGGAGAGGAGGGCGGCTGCAACGGCGTCCGCGGCAGCCACGTCAACAGCGGCCCCGCCGCCGCCCGCCGCCAATCCGGCCGAGTAGGGCGGTCGACCGCCTTTTGCTCGTCATTTCCTGCAGCTTCCCAACGATTCGTGGCGCCCGGGCTTGACCCGGGCATCCGCGGCTTGTTCTAAGGCAACAACGCTGGACGGCCGATATAAATGCGGCCTGACGCAGGAATGGGGCCATGCACGATATCAAATGGATCCGCGATAATGCAGAGGCCTTCGACCGCGGCTTGGGGCGGCGCGGACTGGAGCCTCAGTCCGCGTCGTTGTTAGCGATCGACGAACAGCGACGTGCGGCGATCCTCAAATCCGAGCAGGCACAAGCACGGCGCAATGCGGCATCACGGGAGATCGGCGAGGCCAAGAAGGCAAAGGACGAGGCACGCGCCGCCGCGCTCATGGGCGAGGTCGCTGAACTCAAGACCACGATGCCGGAGCTCGAGTTGGCCGCAAAGGCCGCCGACGATGAGCTCGCCGCGAAGCTGTCTGCCATTCCGAACCTGCCGCTCGAGGACGTGCCCGACGGCACGGACGAACACGGCAATGTCCAACGTCACGTGTTTGGCGACAAAAACAAATACGCGTTCACGCCGAAGGCGCATGACGACCTAGGGGCGGCCCTGGGCTTCATGGACTTCGAGACCGCGGCCAAGCTGAGCGGCGCGCGTTTTGTGGTGCTCAAGAAAGGTCTCGCCCGGCTGGAGCGCGCGATCGGACAGTTCATGATCGACCTGCACAGCAACGAGCATGGCTACACGGAAGTGAATCCGCCGTTGCTGGTACGCAACGAGGTGATGTTCGGAACAGGCCAACTGCCGAAATTTGAAGACGACCAGTTCTGGACCGTGAAGGGTGAATTGCTCGCCGGTGCTGATGAAAACGACAGCGCCACGGGAAAAGCGGGGCTTCTTGAAAGAGTAAGAACCGAGCGCCTCGGACTTATCCCCACGGCCGAAGTATCACTGACCAACCTTGTTCGTGAATCCATTCGCGACGAGAAGGAATTGCCGATGCGCTTTGCGGCGCTGACGCCGTGCTTTCGCGCCGAAGCTGGCGCCGCCGGACGCGACACCCGCGGCATGATCCGTCAGCATCAGTTCACGAAAGTCGAACTCGTCTCGATCACCACGCCTGAGACCAGCCGCGACGAGCACGAACGAATGCTGGCGTGCGCCGAGGAGGTGTTGCGGCAGCTCGATCTGCATTACCGGGTGATGACGCTGTGCGCGGGAGACATGGGTTTTTCGGCGCAGAAAACCTACGACATCGAGGTTTGGATGCCCGGCCAGGGGGAGGGCGGGGCTTTCAGGGAAATCTCGAGCTGCTCGGTGTGCGGAGATTTCCAGGCACGACGGATGGACGCGCGCTATCGCGGACCCGATGGCAAGCCGCGATTCGTACATACACTGAACGGTTCGGGCACGGCGGTGGGCCGGGCGCTGATTGCCGTGATGGAAAACTATCAGCAGGAAGATGGCTCGATCGCGGTGCCGGACGTGTTGCAGCCCTATATGGGCGGCCTCAAGGCAATTGCGCGCGACCGGTAGTCCGCTACGATTTGCCTGGGAAATCCGGCTTCCGGTTGCGAAGCCGTGATTGCCCGGTATCTTCCTTTTTGGATTAGGCGACAGCCGGCTTCCGGAGAAGGACGTGGCTCTGCATCGCGACATTTATTGGGTGGGCAGACAATGGGCCGTAACGGGATTCGGCATTCAGGCCTGCAATCAAAAACAGAAGAGCGCATTCGATATCGAAGCGTCGCGGTTGTGGGAGGATGGCGCAACGGAGAAAGTGCGCGCCGAGCCATGGCTGAATACCGAGGATTTCGACAAAGCACTGGCGATCGCCCGCAAGCATTTTTCCGAATCACCCCCGCAAGCCGCGGCTTTTGAGCGGAGCGTTCCGTCATTAACGGAAACCAGTTCGAACGAAATTGCGGAACAGCAAAACGCCGGCGAAATCGCAGCGCCAGCGACGCAAAAGTTCGAACTGCACGTCGAAAGCTGGCCGGCAAAATTCGTTCGGCCCTGGCGTGTTCGCATCCGACGGTGAGCGCGTTGCAGCGGGCGGTGCCAAGCTGATTGCGCGGGATGGATCACCGGATCCAATTCGTCGATGCGCGTTTCGGTTTTCGGCAGTGGGGCCGCCGAAATGAAAGAGCTGCGCCGCTCGTTACGAACGCTCCATTGGCTGCCGGAAGTTTGCTTCAAGGACGCGAGAGGGATAAGAGACGCTGGCCGATCTTGGATGAACGGCGCAATCAAAGGATGCGAATTTAGGATGCGAATTCTCTGCACCAATGACGATGGCATCCACGCCCCCGGTCTCAAGATCGTCGAGCAGATCGCGCGTGCGCTGTCCGATGATGTGTGGGTGGTGGCGCCGGAGCTGGATCAGTCCGGCGTTTCGCATTCGCTGTCACTGAATGAT
>JAICLG010000271.1 GCA_025927515.1 Hyphomicrobium sp. | reverse complement strand
GCGGGCGGCATAGGGCGCACAATGGACCAAGGCGTCGATGGCCGCGTCTTCCCATGACTTGAACGGTCCCCGCCCGGCCGGCATGTGAACCGATATCCTGTTCCAGGGATCGCCTTGCGCCAGTGAGCCGCCCCAATCCCGAGAGCATTCGCGTTCGTGGATGACGGCAATCACGGACCAGGGAACGCCGGTTTTCGCAGCAACAGCCTGGTAACGCATCTTCGCGGCCGGTGCGAGCAACCGTGCTGCGACAGCCGAGAAACTACGGGTCAGCTTGGCATCAGCCCAGCGCTTCTCGTTCGCGGCCTTGAGAGCAACGAGGTCTGTCATATGGTCTCCGGGAAGCGCCTGAGACAAGTAATCGGCAAAGCCGGGCCTCGCTCTGCCAGCCCCTTGTTCATTCAGCGGTGGTGTGATTGGCTGCCGGAATGCGCGACGTCGTGACGAGCTTTTATTGTGACGTACTGCGAAAGCAGATTGATGCCGGCGCGATTACGCGTTCGGACAGCGTTTTAGTGGTTTGCGGTGGCCCGTTGGATGAAGCGGTGATGCGTCAGATCGGGTTTACCCACTTCACCGTCAGCGGCCTGGATTATGACGGCGCTCGACAGGACGCCGAAAATCTGAGTTACGAGAATGGTTCGTTTGACGTAGCGATCGTCCACGCCGGGTTACATCACTGCTATTCCCCCCACCGCGCGTTGCTGGAAATGTACAGGGTTGCCCGCAAACAGGTTCTTGCGTTCGAATCGCGTGACAGCTTTCTCATGCGAGCAGCCATTCGCCTGGGTTTGACGCTCGACTACGAAGTCGATTCCGTCATCGGGGGAAAGGGTGGGGTTGCCGAGACCGGCATTCCCAACTTTGTCTACCGCTGGACGGAACGGGAGGTCGAAAAGGTCATCGCCTCATTCGACCCAACGCGCCCGCCGAAAGTCGATTTTTTCTATGACCTGCGAATTCCGATCCAGCGTTTTTCCCGCTCCGGCAATCGCGCGCTTGCCCTCGCCGGCTCAGCCATCGAGCCGCTTTCACGTGCCTTCGCCGCCGTGCTTCCCCGTCAATGCAACGAATTTGCGTTCGTGATATCGAAAAGCGGGGCCCCGCATCGATGGAAAGGCGCGCATGATGCCTAAGCCACCTTCGCGAAGGCCGAAAACTCGCGCCTTCCGCACTGCCCGATCCTACGCGCTTCGCGTTCATGGGCAGCGATCACCAACCAAAGGACTCCGACTTTCATCGGTGATCGCCCATTCGAACATCTCGCCTGTATGGCGATCAAATGCGTTGCGATCTCGGAGCGCATTAGCTTGGCATACGCCTATCCGTCGCCTCAGCAGCAATGAGATCAGTCACGGATCCTTCGAAAAAGCCGCCCGAAGGGGGCGTCAAAGTTCCAGAATCGAGGATGGTGGTGGTTGATATAGGCCCAACGGACGGCTAGTGTCCCCGCCAATGTCACTGAAGCAGTTTCTTGGCAAAAGCGATCTCATCCGGCGCAGCTACTATAGGGTCAAGCGCCTGTTTCCGTCGTCCGAGAGCGACGAGATCGCGATCCTCACTCGGCTCGCGGTCGGTGCAGAGTGTACATTCATTGAGTTCGGCTTCCATCCAGTCGAATTCAATTGCGTTTCGTTCGCGAAGGATCCGAACTGGCGCGGACTTCTAATCGACGGCAACGCTAAGGTGGTCGAGCATGCCAGGCGGCTTTGGGCTACTGATCGCGTCGACATGCGAGCCGCCTTTTTGACACTGGATAATCTCGATCTCGTTCGAAGCCGCTTTCCGAAGATCGGCATTCTGTCGATTGATGTAGACGGGAACGACTACTGGTTCCTCAAGGCGTTGATCGACCTCAAGCCCGACGTCATCAGTGTCGAGTACAACTCGACATTTGGTTTCGAGCCGATCACAGTTCCTTATGATCCTGAATTCGATCGCCACAAGAAGCATCCGCTCGGCTGGTATCACGGCGCATCGATAACCGCCGTCACGAGGCTTTGCGCGAGGCACGGCTACGGACTTGCGGCCGGGTCCGATGGCAGCTGCAACGCCTTCTTCACCCGCGACGGAAGCCTAAAGCCGGAACAGGTCTGGAAACCGAAGGCTATGCGCGAGCGGCTGTCCGGCATTGCGCACAAGGATCAATGGGCGGCGGTGAAACATCTCCCATTTGTTTCAGTTTAGCTGATCAAATTACCCTGAGGATATAATTGCAAGCTATGGTGGGCTGTAGGTTGGTAAAAGCCGCGCTCGTGCCACCTTGTGCACTTCCGGTGAACGTCTGACTAGACACGACGGGCGCGGTAAATCCAAAATTGCCGCCGTTGGATGGAATAGCGCCTCCGCCCGCAACGTTGTTTGCGAAAATTTGACTAATGGTCGCCTGACTGATGTTGCCGCTCGGCGTGTAAGGCGGAAGGTTAGCGGTTGAAAGCTGACTCTGTTGAGCGCCGCCAACTGCACCAAGGGTACTGCCATTAGGGTTCATAGTGGCGGAATTGACAACGCTTCCCACGGGATCAAGCGCCATCGACACGCGTCCCCGCTTGTCGGGGAGACGAAACATTCCCGCCCCCTCATTCCCAATGTTATAGGTCGTTCCGATCAGCGCATAGAGTGCCGCGTACGTCGCAGTTGAAATGACGTTGCCCTGCGGAAACACAAAGCAACTGTTCGGCGCGACTGGCCCCCAGTAATCCATGCCAGCGCCGAGCGGCACGTTGTAGGGATTGCCATAAAATCCCTGCAAATAAAACGCTCCATCCGTGTTGTTGTACACCGCCACGTACGGCGTGCCCTGGATGATGGTGCCGGCGAGCAGCTCGGTATTTGGCGCCGTGCGCAGCGGCTTGCCCGACGAGTCAAATTTGATGAAAATGCGGCAGACAAATTTCGGTAAAACAAAACCGGCTTTCAATTTAACCCATCGTCGATGAGAAAGCCCGCTGCCGGTTTCGGCGCGGACCGTATAATCTTCGCGATGATGTCGATGTGCCCCTGATTCGCCCGACGGGTCAAACGCGAGGTTGTCGGCTGGGACGAGATCGACGAAATTGGATAGCAAGGGGATCGACGATGTACATTGTCGCCGGTGTTTTGTTTGTCCTTTCCGGCCTGTTCTACGCCGCCGGTAATCAGGAAATCGGCTCGCTCGGAACGGAGATGTGCCGATATGGCAGTACGTTCTGCGACAGCCCGCATTATGTTCTGACCGGCGCGGGACTGGCCGCGGTCTGGGCCGCGTTCGTCAGCGTCCGCTGAAGCAATCGCTACATCAAAAAGCCCGCGACCGGTTCAGCGCGGGCGGTCGATGCTTGCAGCGATGCTAGAGATGTGCCGCCGATTTGCCCGACGTGTCAACAGCACCGGCTCCGGGGAATTGTTCTCACTTCAGTGTCGAGTTGCAGGGACCTGACGGGTTCTGGACAGAACGCCGGCCGCGCCCCATCATTGGCCGGCAGCGGGAGGGAGACTGGCCTTGATGGATGTCGGGACCTGGCTGGGCAGCCTTGGCCTCGGCCGGTACGAAACCGCGTTTCGCGAAAACCGGATCGAAGCCGACTCTGTTCCGGATCTGACCGATCAGCTCTTGAAGGATATCGGCGTCCCCCTGGGACACCGGTTGAGGATGTTGCGCGCGATCCGCGAACTTGGCGGGCCAGCCGCGCTCGCGGCCCCGCCTGAGATCCTGGAGCCAGCGCCGCAAGCCGAGCGGCGCCACCTGACGGTCATGTTCTGCGATCTGCTCGGCCTCTCCGCGCTCGCGGCGGGGCTCGATCCGGAAGACATCGCGGAACGGATCCGCGCCGGCCAGAACGCGATTGCTGCTGCGGTCGCGCGTTTCGACGGCCATGTCGCCAAATGGGTGCCCGACGGCGCCACCATCTATTTCGGCTATCCGCGGGCGCATGAGGATGACGCTGAGCGCGCCGTGCGGGCCGGCCTTGCACTGGTCGAAACCATTGCCGGGTTGAAGCGCTCGCAAGGCGTCGGCCTCGACGTCCGGCTGGGTATATCGAGCGGCCTTGTCGTGGTCGGCGAGCTAATTGGCGAGGGCGAAGCACGTGAGCGGGGCGTCGTTGGCGACACCGCCAATCTCGCGGCGCGGCTGCGATCACTGGCCGGTGCCGGCTCGGTCATGGTCTCGGAATCGACGCGCCGG
>JAICLG010000408.1 GCA_025927515.1 Hyphomicrobium sp. | reverse complement strand
CGAGGAAAGTGAAAGATGGACATCAAGTCGTTGCGGCGCGTCGTCACCGGTCACGACGCGCAGGGCCGCTCCACGGTTCTGATCGATGCGACGGTGAACAACGTCTTCTCGCCACGGCCGGGTGCGGCCTTCAGCGTGATCTGGTCGAGCGACGAGGGCTTTCCGGTCAGCAATGACGGCGACGACGACCCGTCGAATCGCAAGGTCGGCACCAGCATCGACAACGGTACGGTGTTCCGCATCGTCAGCTTCGAGCCCGGCGTTGCGCCGCGCAACCACCGGACCGATTCGATCGACTACGCGGTGGTCATGGCCGGCGAAATCGACATGATCCTAGAAACGGGGCCGGTGCATCTCCGGGGAGGCGATATACTGGTGCAGCGCGGCACCATCCACGATTGGGTCAACAACGGCACCGAACCCTGTGTCATAGCTTTCGCATTGATTGCAGCGAAGCCTGTGACAATCAATGAGCGCCCCCTGCGCGCCCAAGGCTAGGATGGAAATTTTAGCACAGAATCCGCAGGGCATGCGGAAATTTCGACGCACGTTCCTGATCTTCTTGATGGAATGCAGGGATCTCGTTAGGAATTGTAAGAACTAAGTAGAGTGAGCCTAGCCGAATCTGCGAATGTTTGGCGGACGCTTGTCACCACCCAATGAAACCGATGAAATCGTCAGGTGCCGTGAGGTCCGCTTGCTGGTGTGAGGCGGACCTATTTAGGCCAGTCGCGAGCTGCGGCTCGTGGCCCGTAGCTGACCAAGACATCGCAATACGTGAGGTCTGGTCGCGACTGCAGAGCGGACGTCGGCGTGTTCCCCCGAAGGATAAGGCGACCTTGGGTCGAGCTTCTTCTAAGGCAGGCTTCGGAGTTCAATCCATGTCGGTGCGTGGTCGCTGGCTCCTTCGCGCCCTCGAACGTTTCGATCGACGTCGGAAGCGACGAGCGCCTTGGAGAGCTTAAGGCTCACGAGCAAATGATCTAGCCGGAGTCCGGCGTCCCGTTCCCAACGATGCCGGAGATAGTGCCAGAACGTATACATCGGCTCGTCAGGGTGCTGCGCCCTGATGGCGTCTGTCCATCCTTGGTCGACGATGCGCTGGAAGGCTGTCCGGCTCTCGGGCTGCACGAGCGCGTCGTTGGCCCATGACTTGCTCGGGTAAATGTCGAACGGTGTGGGTACGACGTTGTAGTCGCCCGCGAGCACGGCCGGTACGTCGTCCCGAATGAGTTTGCTCGCGTGTCGCCTTAGACGTTCGAGCCATGCCAGCTTGTAGTCGAACTTAGGTCCAGGCCGCGGATTGCCGTTCGGTGCGTAGAGGCAGCCGATCAGGATTCCGCCGACGGCTGCTTCGATATAGCGGCTTTGCTGGTCCGTCTTGTCGCCGGGTACACGAAGCGCTCCAAGAAATTGAAGACTGAGTATGAAAGCTATGCGTGGCTGATCGACAAGAAGACGGGCGAGAGCAGGAGCATTGAAGATCCCAAGTGTCTCAAATACCTGAT
>JAICLG010000116.1 GCA_025927515.1 Hyphomicrobium sp. | reverse complement strand
TCTCTCTGAAGAAGCGTTGCACCGGAAATTCGGACGCAGCTTGCAGGACCGCTCGTCGTTGACGTTTTCCTTCAGCGCGGACTTTCAGGTCGAGAGCTACCTCCGGCACCAAGGATCGACGTTCGTCGACCGCTTCGACGCCAACAGCTATCTCTATATCACGCGTGCACTCGATTATTTCGATCTGCGCGAAGGCCGCGACGGTGTGCTCGCCAACGCTTTCCGCGGCACCAAAACGCGATTCTGCATCGTGTCGTTCACATCCGACTGGCTCTATCCGACGCGGGAAAGCCGGCGGATCGTGCAGGCGCTCAATGCCGTCGCCGCCAACGTTTCGTTCGTCGAGATTGAAAGCGACAAGGGCCACGACGCGTTCCTGCTCGACGAACCGACATTCCATGCGACTGTGCGGGGTTTCCTCAACGCCGCCGCGCTGAAGCGCGGTTTGAACGGCGGCACGGAGAGCCGCGCATGAACGCTCCTGACCGCTCGCCACCCGTCGCCGCGAAAAATAGTACGCACCGCGTCGACCATCTGCTGATTGCCGAAATGGTCGAAACCGGCGCGCGCGTGCTTGACGTCGGTTGCGGCGATGGCGAGTTGCTGCACCTTCTTTCAGAACAGCGCGGCGTCGACGGCCGTGGCGTGGAGCTTCAGCGCGACAAGGTCAATGCCTGCGTGGCGCGCGGACTGTCCGTGATCCAAGGCGACGCTGACCGCGATTTGGACAACTATCCGGATCAGGCCTTCGATTACGTCATTCTCTCGCTGACCATTCAGGCCACGCGGCAGCCGAAGACCGTGCTTGAAAATCTTCTGCGCATTGGCCGTCACGCCATCGTCTCGTTCCCCAATTTCGGCCATTGGCGGGTGCGAATGGCGTTGCTGTTTGGCGGTCGGATGCCCATGACCGCGAACCTGCCGGACATCTGGTATCTGACGCCGAACGCGCACCTGTGCACGATCCGGGATTTCGCCGACCTTTGCGCGCACGTCGATGCCAAGGTGGAACGCGCCGTCGCTTTCAACGACTACGAGCGCCAATTGCCGATCAGGTGGTCACTCTCGATGCAAAACCTGTTCGGCGAGAAAGCCGTATTCCTGCTGCAGAGCTCGAAGCATCCTTGAAGCTTCTAACGGCGTCGCACGCCCGCCGGATCGGTTGAATCCGCGGTCCTCATTTTCGCCTTCGCCGGCGCAACTTTCAGGCCGCTCGATACGGATGCCATGACCTCTTTGTGCGCTTCAACGAGAATGACGCCGGCGACTCCGATCGACATGCTCGGACCGAAGCGTTCGAGCGTCGGCGCCATGCGCAGCAGAAGCCTATTGTTCAGCGGCGGGAAGTAAAGCGCCTCGCCCCATTCGTCCGGGGTAAACATGGCATCGGTCAACTGTGTTTCGAGCTGGCCGCGGCTAAACGGGAGGCCAACGCCGAAGGGCGTCGTATCGATGCGCGACCAGAGCCCGCGACGGTTGGGCACCACGATCAGCACGCGGCCTTCGGGCTTCAAGACGCGCCACATCTCGCGCAGCAGAGGACCGACACGCTCGGCTTGCTCAAGACAATGAATGGCGAGCAAGCGGTCGATCGAATTGTCGGGCAGCGGCCACTGCGTTTCCGCGACGAGCACGGAATGGCATCGGTCGGATCGCGGCCACACGAGCGCCCCTTGGCGTGCCGGCATCAAGCAGGCGAGACGTCCCGCCTCAAGGCGGAAGGAGCCGAGAAAGGGCGACGCGAAGCCTGCGCCGGCCACCGCGAGACCGCTGACATCTTTCCACCGCTGACGGATCGCGGCCGAGAGGTGGCGACGTGCCAGCCGACCGAGCGACGTACGGTAGAACTCTCTTAGGTTTTTCGCGTCCATCGGCATAAAGCTTAAGGGCCGAACTCGATTATAATCTTGCCCGTACGAGCGGCGGCGTCCAGTCCTGCGGAGCATCGCAACGGCACAGGCTGCGAAGAGTTGCTGCGTCGTTTCGTTCCGTTTGACACGGGCTGCAAGCCCTACCACAGTCGCCCCATGGGAGCCCTGGAAATCGTTCTTCTACCTTGTCTAGCAGACAACTACTGCGTGCTTTTGCACGATCATGGCTCCGGCCAGACGGCGGCCATCGACGCGCCGCATGCGGCGACCATCACAGCCGCCCTCAACGAACGCGGCTGGCGGCTGAACCACATTTTCATCACGCACCATCATACCGATCACACCGCCGGTATCGCAGAGCTCAAGCGGCACTACGGCGCGAGCGTGACGGGCCCCGGAGCCGAGGCTGAGCGCATTCCCGACCTGACGCGAGAGGTAACGGCTTCATCTTCCCTCGAATTTGCGGGGCACCCGATCAAAGTCCTTGAAACGCCGGGACATACGCTCGGTCACATAACCTATTATTGGCCCGATGACGCGCTGGCGTTTACGGGCGATACGCTGTTCTCGCTGGGCTGCGGCCGGATTTTCGAAGGCGATGCGGAGACGATGTGGGACTCGCTTTCGAAGATCGCTGCCCTGCCCGGCGACACGCGCATTTATTGCGGGCACGAGTATACATTGAGCAATGGCCGTTTTGCCTTGGTGGTCGAACCCGAAAACGAAGCGTTGGAGGCGCGCGTCGCCGAAGTCGAGAGACTTCGCTCGGAGGGCAAGCCGACGCTGCCCACGACCATCGATCAGGAAAAAGAAACCAATCCTTTTCTAAGGCCGCAGTCGCGGACAATCCGCGCGCGGCTGGGCCTCGAGGGCGCTCTGGATTTGGAGGTCTTCGCGCGCCTCCGGCAGTTGAAGAACAAGGCCTGACACGGCGCCTGAGGGGCCACCATGAAGCCGGATCTTTCCGCCGACGACGTCATCGCCTTTTTGAATTTGTCGCCGCATCCGGAAGGCGGGCATTTCCGCGAGACGTTCCGCGATAGGTCGGCAACCGGCGAGCGCGCCGCCTCGACCGCCATCTATTTCCTGCTGAAGGCCGGCGAACAATCGCACTGGCACGCCGTCGATGCCGTTGAAGGCTGGCACCACTATGCCGGCGCTCCGTTGATGCTCGAAATGGCGCCGCCGGGAGGGCCGATTACGTCCGTTCGTCTCGGTTCCGATCTAGCGGCCGGTGAACGTCCGCAGGCCATCGTGCCCAAGGACCATTGGCAACGCGCGCGCAGTCTTGGAGCTTGGACTCTCGTCGGCTGCACGGTGGCTCCCGGTTTCACATTCGCGGGGTTTACGCTGGCGTCTCCGGGATTTTCGCCCGCCGATTGAGCGGCGAAGATGCAACAGATCAAAGCCTTTCATCGGTCATCCACACGTCGTCCCCAGACTCGCATTCGATGCGCGTGGCGCAATGGCCTTCCATCCACGGGTTAATTGCCTCTTTGCTTCGTGGCTTAGCGCGGCCGCCTTGCTGGCGGATGTAGACTCGACGACAGTGACATTCGAATCACGTTCCGATTCACACGGGGGTTGCAGTCCATGAAACGCGAGTCCTCAGGACCCGTCCTAACGACGATATTTGTCGACTACGACAATATCTATCTTTCGCTAAAACGTAAAAATGAAGATGCCGCGAAGCGCTTCGCGAAGGACAGCAGCGTCTGGCTGCAAGGCATCGTTTCCGGGGAGCTCATTACGCCGACATCGCCGTATCTCGCGCCGACGGAACGGCGCATCGCAATGAACCGCTGCTACGGCAACCCCGTGCCCCGTCGTAATGCGCACGACAATTCCACGGACATGAACTCGTTTCCGTTCATCAGGCATCATTTCCTGCGTGCCGGATTCGAAGTCATCGACTGCCCGCCGCTGACCGCGCAACTCAAGAATTCCGCCGATATTCGGATCGTGATGGACGTCCGCGACATCCTCAACCACGACACGTTCTTCGACGAGTTCGTCATCCTGTCCGGCGATGCGGATTTCACGCCGGTTCTCCACCGCCTGCGCGCGCATGCGCGCCGCACGATCGTTTTCGCGAACGATCATACGGCACAGCCGTACACGGCGATCAGCGACGGAGAAATCCGCGAGTCGAGCCTCATCGCGCTGCTGACGAGCACTCGCGTCCTTTCGGCCGAAAGCCCGCGGGAAATTGCGGAGCAGACTTCAACTCCGGTGATCGACGTCGAGGCGGCCCGCAAATCGATCCTCTCGGAGGTCGTCGATTTCGTGCGCAGTGCGCCGCAGGCTGTGCCGCTCGAAACGCTCGCCGATCGCGCCGTTCGCGTCGTCGGACGCGACAAGACCGTCGGCACGAACTGGGGTGGATATGGTTCATTCCGGGAGTTGCTGCTCGCCGACCTGCCGGATGACATTCATCTCAGCGATACGGCGCCGTACACGGTATTCGATGGCAACCGGCACATCTCGGCGTCGGGCTTGATCGCGCCACAGCTTGCTCCTCCCGCGGCCGAGCCGCGCCGCCGGGAGCATTCACTGGAAACGCCGGTCGAGGCACAGCCTGTCGCGCGCGGGCCGCTTTCAAGCGCGCAAAAGCCGGCGCAGCAATCCGTGCCGCTGCAGCAATCGGCCCCTGCGCAACAGTCGACGGCCAGCCCGTTCCACTCGGCTCCGCAGCAACGCTATACACCTTCCTCGAACGCAACTTCGATGCCGCCTGCCCCCCCGATAGCTTCCTCACGCGTTTCGGAGCCCGCTCCAGCGATGGCGCCGCCAGCGCCTCGTCAGCCGCTATCGTCGCAGCGGCCGTCGGGGCCTACGCCGGGTCAGCAGAACGGCTATCAACCGGATCAGCCGCGCGAAATGCAGAGGACCCCGATCGCGCAAGCGCCGCCGCCGCCCATGCCGGGGTCGGGACGGAATGCGGATCAGGCGACGCAGATCCAACAGTCGATCGCTCGCATCCACGAGGCCTGCCAGGCTCCGGCATTGGCGCCAGCCGAATATCGTGTGCTCTTCGACGTGATGGCGCAGGAGATCACGGCGAACGGCCTCCAAGGCGCTCAGACGCTGGTGAACATCACGCAGCGCGCACGTGAATTCGGCCTCGATATCAAGCGCGACGATCTCCGCTTCATCTACGACGTCGTCAGTGAAAGCGATCCGTGGTTTGAGCAGGGAACGTCGGCCACACTCTTCGCAAGCCGGTTCCGCAACTTCGTCGTCGCGCGTTGCCGCAGCCAGGGCCTGAGCCTCTCGGCAGACGAGCTTGATTTGATCGAAGCTTGGTTCTCCGCGCCGCAGCCGGCGTCGGCATCCCGCGCGTTGTCCTATGGCCGGGGAGCGCCATCGACAGCGCCAGCGCCTCAGGCGAGCAAGCCCTCCTCCGGACCGGTGCAACGTGCAGCGGATCAGTGGTGGAATCTCGACGAAAGCCGCCAGCACATGGTTCAACGCCGTGAGAACGAGCAACGCCCGGCCAACAACCCCTACACGCAGGCTCAGAGCGAAGAAGAAGAATTTCCGCGCATCGTGAGATCGCGGTTCAGAGGTTAAGTACCGTCGCGAGGCATGGCGGACGATCTGCCGTCCTCGTCATTTCTCCCATCACTTCGAAAATAAAAATGGCCGCTCCAGTTGGGCGGCCATTTTGCATTGGTCGGCTTGCTTTGGTGCGGCTCAGCCGGCGAGGTACTGACCGCCGTTGGCCGTCAGCGTCGAGCCCGTGATGAAGCCCGCTTCATCCGAAGCAAGAAACACGACGCAGCGCGCGATTTCGTTCGGCTCGCCCAGGCGTCCGACGGGAATCTGCGGAATGATGTTCTTCTCCAGCACGTCCTTCGGAACCGCCATCACCATTTCGGTTGCGATATAACCGGGGCAAATAACGTTGACCGTAATACCGGCGCGCGCACCTTCCTGGGCCAAAGCCTTGGTGAAGCCGATGTCGCCGGCTTTCGACGCCGAGTAATTGACTTGGCCCATCTGGCCTTTTTGGCCATTGATCGACGAGATGTTGATGACGCGACCGAACTTGCGGGCCCGCATGCCTTCCCATACCTGCCTGGTCACGTTGAAAAGACCGTTGAGGTTGGTGCCAATCACGTCGTCCCACTGCTGCTTCGTCATTTTGTGGAACATGGTATCGCGCGTGATACCGGCATTGTTGACGAGCACGTCGATCGGACCAACGTCCTTGGCGATCTGCTGGACGGCTTTCTCGGTCGCTTCGTAGTTGGAAACGTCGAACTTGTAGACCGGAATGCCCGTCTCGGCCTGGAACGATTGAGCAGCAGCGTCGTTTCCTGCGTAGCTCGCGGCGACCCGATAGCCGCTGTTTTTCAAAGCAATCGAAATCGCGTGACCAATGCCGCGCGTGCCTCCGGTTACGAGGGCGACCCGTGCCATAACGTTTTCTCCTGAATTTTTATATGGATTTGGCTGGTGGAATGAAGCGCGCAGCCAAGTCTTTGTGACATGGCTGCGCGAGAGACCTGTCGTTAGTCACGAGCGACGCACATGGCGACGCCCATGCCGCCACCGATGCAAAGGGTCGCGAGACCCTTCTTCGCATCCCGGCGCTGCATTTCAAAAAGAAGCGTGTTGAGAATGCGCGCACCGGACGCGCCGATCGGATGGCCGATGGCGATCGCGCCGCCGTTGACGTTGACCTTCTCCGTATCCCAGCCGAGGCCTTTGTTGACGGCGAGCGCCTGTGCCGCGAATGCTTCGTTGGCTTCGATGAGGTCGAGATCCTTGATGGACCAGCCGGCTTTATCGAGAGCCTTCTTCGATGCCGAGATCGGGCCCGTACCCATGATCGACGGGTCGACGCCGGTCGTGGCCCAGGAGACGATGCGTGCGAGGGGTTTGATCCCGCGCTTCTTGGCTTCTTCGGCCGTCATAAGAACGACCACTGCCGCGCCGTCGTTGATGCCGGAGGCGTTAGCCGCGGTGACGGTGCCTTCCTTCGGATCGAAAGCGGGGCGAAGCTTTGCGACGCCCTCAAGCGTCACGCCTTCCTTGATGTACTCGTCCTGATCGACGACGGTCTCGCCCTTTTTGGTCTTGATCGTGACCGGCGTGATTTCGTCCTTGAACTTGCCAGCCTTCCTGGCTGCCTCGGCTTTGTTCTGCGAAGCAACGGCGAACTTGTCCTGCTCCTCGCGCGTGATCTGCCATTGGCGCGCGACGTTCTCAGCCGTCGTGCCCATGTGATAGTTGTTGAAGGCGTCCCAGAGGCCGTCCTTGACCATCGTATCGACGAGCTTCAGGTCACCCATCTTTGTGCCGTCGCGCATGTGAGCGGCGTGAGTCGACTGGCTCATGCTTTCCTGGCCGCCGGCGACGACGATAGTTGCATCGCCCGCTTTGATTTGCTGCATGCCCAGGGCGACCGCGCGAAGACCCGAACCGCAGATCTGATTGACGCTCCAGGCCGGGGAGTCGACCGGAATTCCAGCGCCGACGGAAGCTTGTCGCGCCGGCCCCTGCCCCTGAGCGGCGGTCAGCACCTGGCCGAGGATCACCTCGGAAACGTCTCCAGGCTGAACTTTGGCCCGCTGCAGGGCTGCTTTAATCGCAATTTCGCCAAGTTTCGAGGCCGGCAATGACGCCAGCGAACCGTTGAACGAACCGACGGGTGTCCGGGCCGCGCTCGCAATCACAATTGTCGAAGAATCCTGGCTCATTAGCGGCCCCTCCCTGGGCACAGTTTTTACATATATCTGTCAGGCGTCCCGCGCTACCCCGGACCGTTGCGGCGTCAGAACGTGGACGAAAACACTTTGCAGCGTGCGGCCAAATTCAGCAATTGCGACGTGTTGCCTAGACTGCCCGCTCGCACTGGATCGGCCCTGCCCAAAAGAGTGACAGAAACGTCTGGCGGGCAGGCCCTTCGATGTGGTACGCTGCCGCAGTGCAGCAACAGGCGCCCAAAGCCGTCGAAAAGAGAACGCGAACGCGATGTTGAGCAATCCAGAACCTCAGGCCCAGGCTCCGAAACGCGAAGCCGTCGTTATCAAGAAATACGCGAACCGGCGCCTTTATAATACCGAGACGAGCACGTACGTCACGCTCGAAGATCTCGCCAAGATGGTCCGCGGCGATCGTGATTTCGTCGTTTACGATGCGAAGAACGGCGACGACCTCACGCACGCGGTTCTCACCCAGATTATCGTCGAGCAGGAAAGCCGCGAAGGCGGGCAAGCTCTATTGCCCATTCCGTTCCTGCGCCAGCTCATTCGCTTCTACGACGACAGTATCGCTCGGATGGTCCCGAGCTACCTGCAATTCAGTCTCGAGCATTTGGCGAAAGAGCAGGTTCGCTTCCGTGAGCAATTTGCCTCGGCGTTCTCAAATCCTGCCGCCGCTTTCGAGTTCTACCAACAGCAAGCCCGGCAGAACATGGCGATGTTCGAACAGGCGATGTCGATGTGGGCATCGTTCGGGACGGCGGCGAGCGGACGAGGTACCGGAAAACCGGGTGATCCGGCGTCACAGCAGCCGCAAGCAGCCGCGGGCGGAACGGCGTCAGAAGGCCGTGATGAGTTGAACGAACTCAAGTCTCAGCTTTCGGCCATGCAGCAGAAGATCGAGAAGCTGTCGCAATCGCGGCCCTGAGATATTCGTCGAGCTGCGGGCTCAACTTTTCGAAACGTAGGCCGCGGCGTCGATCGGCATGCCGTAATAGAACCCTTGCATGTAAGTGATCCCGGCTTCGGTCAGAAGCCGGACCGACCGTTCATCGCTGACCCATTCGGCCACGGTTTCCATGCCGAAGGAATGAGCAAGATTGATCATCGTCTTGATGAAGATCTGGTCACTGGCATCGTTCGCGAGATTTTTCACGAAAACGCCGTCGATTTTTACCATGTCGACATTGAGCAGCTTCAGGTTCTTGAACGAGGTGTAACCGGCGCCGAAATCGTCAATTGCGACCCGGCATCCGAACTCCTTGAGCGTGTCCACGAAGTTGATCGACTGATCGAGATCTTCGATTGCGACCGTCTCCGTGATCTCAACGACGAGCCGCTTCAAGAGGTCCTTGCGCATGTCCGTCAGCCGCCGAAGCGTGGCGATCCATTCCTGATC
>JAICLG010000395.1 GCA_025927515.1 Hyphomicrobium sp. | reverse complement strand
TCGGATGGTGTCGTTTTGCCGTGATTTTCTTTTGAGACAAGCGGTTCGCAAACGGACGCGAGATAGTCCAAACTTTCTAGAGATGCATTGAGTTCCCGGACTTCAACTTCAGTAAATTTTAGCTTTTCGATTTTCTTCTGCCAAAACAAACGAAACCCTCCGTCAGAAAGCTGACGCCATCCGACATAAGTAACAAATGCCGCAACCGGGAAAGTATAGGAAGAAATTCGTGCTATGCACAAAAAAATAAAACGGCCTTTTCAGGCCGTTTGGGCGGAATTCTAAAGCTTCCGCAAGGTGAAGAAGGCGGTTCCGGCTTCACCGGAAAGATGCACGCTCTGGCGGCGGCCGGAGACCGTGATGCGGATTTGTCCACCAGTATTGTACTGCTGATTGAAGAACGTTCCGGAGTAGCTCCGTGCACCGGTGCGATAGAGCGTTGCGGTCTGATCGACTTTCGCAGAGGCCGTCGCGCAGGTCGCGTCCATCGCGTAGCTTGATGCGCCCGTCTTGGCGAAGTGCGCGTGGCATCGCGCCCGCTCTTTCGAACCCGACGCAAATGCGATCGAGCCGCTGCCGCTCCAAGATCCGATGATCGATCCCGTCTCCGCGCGTGCAGAGCTGACGGTCGCGCCAGTCAATCCGAAGGCAGCTGCAAGAACGCCAGCAGTTAAAACGCGAGAGGTGCGCGAGAGGATGCTGCGAACCATAGTCGAACTCCTTGAAGCCGGTCTGTTATGTTGCGACGGTATCATAGCGAGCATCGTTGCGCATTGGGACGTAAGTGTCGCATCGGTGTTCGTCAATCTGACGACGCGGTGAACCACGAGTTTCAGGCGCACTGCAAGTTGCGCGCAACGGACTTTCGGTAAGACGTAATGCGGGAGCGGAGTTCCGTCTGCCCTGATTTCCCGCCCGTTCGCGCCTGCATCCTGTCTTCCCCAGATCGCCTCATGACCGCTCGGGATGCGCCGCCATGGCGCAGTCGTCACTTGCCCGCCGCAGGAATCCATGCTCAGCAGGTTTGCGATGACAACGCTCCCCGAATCCTTTCGGCCTTTCGACGCTCGCATGCTCGACGTCGGCGACGGACATTGGATTTATATCGAGGAAGTCGGTTCGAAGGGCGGGCGACCCATCGTGTTCCTGCATGGCGGGCCGGGCAGCGGCTCGCAATTCCTGCATCGCACCCTATTCGATCCCGCCCGCGATCATGTCTTCCTGATCGACCAGAGAGGCGCCGGGCGCAGCCATCCCTATCTTTGCCGCGGTGCCAACACGACCGAGCACCTCGTGCGCGATCTCGAAATCGCCCGCGAACATTTCGGAATTTCGAAATGGCTGCTGGTGGGCGGCTCATGGGGTTCGACGCTGGCGCTTGCATACGCGGAGCGACACCCGGAGCGTGTCTCGGGGCTGGTCCTGCGCGCGATCTTTCTCGGCACGCGCCGGGAAGCCGAGTGGGCGTTCGTCGAGGGACCGAGAATTTTCCGTCCTGAACTTTACGCCGATTTTTGCGAGCGGCTGCCGCCTCAGGAACGCGCCGATCCGCTCGCCGCATACGTGAGGCGTCTTTGCGACCCTGATCCGGAGGTGCACATCCCCGCGGCACACCTCTGGTTTGCCTACGAGAGTACGCTGTCCGAGGTGGCTCCAAAGTCTGCGCGATTGCCGAGGGACATCGACAAAGACTCTCGCCTACCGCCGACGCCGCTCGTCGAAGCGCACTACATCCGTCACGACTTCTTTCTGAAGCCGGGGCAGCTCATCGCCAACGCTGGGCGCTTGGCGGGCATTCCGGGGCGCATCATACAAGGCCGTTACGATCTACTTTGTCCGCCTGCGAACGCTTATGCGCTCGCGGCAGCTTGGCCCGATGCACGCCTCGACATC
>JAICLG010000027.1 GCA_025927515.1 Hyphomicrobium sp. | reverse complement strand
ATTGCCGCTTCCCTCAAATACGTTTGCCGTCGTCTATGCGAGCCATATCATCGAGCACGTTCCCTGGTACCAGGTTGAGGCGGCAATCCGCGAATGGGTGCGCGTCTTGAAGCCGGGCGGCGTCTTGCAGATCTGGACGCCGAACGGGCTCCGCATCGCCAAGGCATTTGTAGACGCAGAGGAAAACGGGGCGATGGACTTTCACAATGATGGCTGGTGGCGCTTCAATTCGGCGCGCGACGCCTGCAAGTGGGCTTCGGGCCGCTTCTATTCTTATGGAGACGGCACCGGCCGGAATCATCCGAACTGGCATATGGCTCTTTTTTCGCCGCGCTATCTCGGTCGGCTTCTTGAGGGCGCCGGACTTACGGACGTCAGGGAGATGGACCGCGCTGAAGTGCGCGGCCATGATCATGGATGGATCAATCTCGGCATGTGCGGCACGAAGCCAAACTCGAACGATTGACGCGATCAGAACGGCGAGCGCACGCCTTTGGTGTCATCAGATCTTAAGAGCAACACGAGCGGAATAAGCAACAGGAAACTCAATGTGACGAAGCCGAACGCCTCGACAAAGCCGATCATCGTCGATTGCCGCATGAGTTCGAGCCCGAGCATCTGCGGCGTACGGGCATCTGACATGCTGAGACCCGTGGCGTCCAACCATGATGTGAGCGCCGGGTTATAGGGGTTGATCCCCGCACCGAGGCTTTGCCAATTGGCGTGGCTGGCGCGCGTTAGAACGGTGGCAGCGATCGCAATGCCGATCGAGCCTCCGATCGTACGCGCCAGATTGAAGATACCTGCCGCCTGATCAGACGCCTCCTGAGGAAGCGTCTGATATGCCAGTGTCGACAACGGGACGAAGATCATTCCCATGCCGAGCCCCTGCACGACGCCAGGGGCGATGATCCAGAACTTATCGACCTCGAGATTATACCAGGTCGTCGCGTAGCTGCCGATTGCCGCAAGCGTCAACCCGATGAGAACGAGCCAGCGCGGCTGGAAACGGTTGATCGTGGTGGCGACGAAGACCATGCCCATCGCAACGGCGATACCGCGCGGGGCCATAACCAGTCCGGCGGTACTCGCGGGATAGCCGAGCAGATGTTCGAGGAACAAGGGCTGCAGGGCAATTGTGCTCAGCATGCCGACGCCAAACGCCATGATCATGAACGTGGCGGTGGCGAGGTTGTGATCCTTCAGTAGATCGAGACGAAGAATGGCGTCGGGGCGCCTGAAACTTCTGACCACGAACGCGATGAGGCAAAAGGCGGAAATGATGATGAGCGAAATGATAAAATTGGATTCGAGCCACCCGTCACCGTTACCGCGGTCTAGCAACATCTGCAGGCAGCCGACGCCGGTTGCAAGCAGCAAGGCACCGGCCCAATCGGCGACGGCCACCACGCGCGGCGTCTGTTTGAGGAAGGCCACGATCAGCGCCAGATTGATGATCCCGATAGGTACGTTGATGTAGAACACCCACTCCCAGCCGAGATTGTCAGTGATAAACCCGCCGACTGTCGGGCCCATGATCGGCCCAAGCAAGATACCGATGCCCCATATCGCCATCGCCTTGCCGCGATTTTCCGCTTCGAACGTATCGACCATGATGGCTTGCGAAAGCGGAACGACGCTCGCGCCGAATGCACCCTGCAGAAGACGGAACACCACCATCTGAGCCAGCGTGCGCGACTGGCCACAGAGCATCGATGCAACGATGAAGCCCGCCACGCTGAACAGGATGACGTTCTTTCGCCCGAACCGGCCCGCGAGAAAGCCGCTCGTCGGAATGATGACCGCTTCGGCGACGATGTAGGAGGTGAGAACCCAGGTGATCTGATCGGGCGTCGCGCCAAGAGCGCCCATCATGTGAGGCAAAGCGACGTTTACGACGGTCATGTCGAGAATGACCATCAGCACGGCGAGAAGGACGGCCGTCGCCGTCAAAACCTTGCTGGTCGTTGTCTCTGGCGCGGTATCAGTGAGCGCCACTGTCAGGACCTTCCGTCGTGTCGACTGTAACAGTCGCCGACGCCCCAATACGCAATTCGGGATCACCGGGTTTAGACGTCAGTGCCACGTGAACAGGAAATCGTTGCGTTGTTTTCACCCAGCTGCCGGTGGAATTCTCCGACGGCAATAGGGAAAAAGCGGAGCCGCTTGCGGGGCTGACGGATTCCACGACGCCGGTAAATTCATGTGACGGAAAGAGATCGATATCGATCGTCGCTTTTTGGCCCGGCTTGATGCGTGCCAAATCCGTTTCCTTGAAGTTGGCGTCAACCCACCATTGCGACGTGTCGATCAACGGGAAAAGACTGACGCCCGCCCTTGCTATTGAGCCAGCGCGCACGCGCACCTTGCCGATGATGCCGTCGACCGGAGCCTTGATCGTCGCATGATCGAGTTCGAAGTGTGCTTGGTCGACGCCGGCTTGAGCTTGATCGATGTTTGCCTTCGCCGCCGGCGATTGTGCAGCGGCGCCGGTCGCTTGTTGTTTTGCAAGAGCGAGGCGCGCTTCTGCCGTCTTCAATGCAGCTTCGAACGGCGTCGGATCGAGCCGCACGAGCACGTCGCCGGATTTGACGTGTGTGAATTCCTTGGCGTCGACCTCTGTAACGAGGCCCGATGTCAACGGCGCGATTTGCACCATGTTGGCTTCAACGTAGGCGTTGTCAGTCGACGGATAGAGAGTGGCGTATTCCCAATAGCTATAACCAGCTATCGCGATAGCAACGAGCGCGACCAATCCTGCGATTGCGGGCCAGCTCCGCAGAAAGCCGCTCTTTGGTGGAGGCGCCGCCTCAACATTTGTGACGTTGGGTTTGATGGATTTTTTTTGATCCTGCTGCACTTTGGAATTCTTTTGTCCTTGCGGCATCTTCGAAGATGCGTTCTGCATGCGGCCCTCATTCTGCTTGTGGTCGGCAACTCATCCCGGCGCCGATAGTTGCCGTTTATCAATGGCCGCGGCGAACCACGTACGCCCCTTTTTCTTGGCACTGACTATAATCTGCCGGGTATTTATCGTGCATGTGTAGGAATAGCTGGGATCCTTTCGTCGCAGCACAGCAGCATGAATTACCTCGGACAGGTTCTTAATAGTAGGCTGAAGGGCGAAGTTCGGCATGAAATTCATTACGAAAGGAAGATAGGATAAACACTTCTTAAGGTGCCGGCCTCGGCTCCGGAAAGCGCGCTCGCTGTATCGCGGAGGCTTGGACGTGGGACGCGCGCATCTCCCAAACGTCAACAACGATGGGCTATCAAAGTTCAAGGCACTCGTGCGATGGCACCGGCTGTGGGCTCTGCAGAAGCCTATGCAACGAATAGATATTAACGGGCAGGATGGAACTAACCGGCCCCGATCAGCGTCATGTGTTCGACAGGCGCGATGGGAGGTGTCCGATGTCGCTATCTGGCCGTGCGGTACCTTCAAATCCTGCCGCGTCTTCGGAAAAGCGCGGCGGTGTCCATTGGACTGATAAGGCCCGAAAACTCCGTGCATTATTGGGCACCCTCGCAACCAAGCGACCGGCGTGGCGTCGTGGCTTACGCGGTACTCGCCCGATTTCTTCCCCCGAAACGCCCCTGTCCTTATCCCCCAACTTTTTCGACAAACGTACGCATCTCCAAAAGTATTGCGAGCACGCTTTAGACGCGCACACGATCGAAGATGCCATTTTCTGGCACAGCGAAATCATCAACGAGCTTTCCGTCGAGATCCATTCGGTTGGCGCAAAACCTTGGTCGGAGCCGATGAAGGCGCAAACCGTCGCCGATCTATCGGAACTGCAGAGCCGGCACGGCGCGATCTTGCACCGGCTGACGGGGATTGTGGCGCGAAACGAGCAATTTATCTGGCAGCCGCAATCACTCTGTAAAAAGTGAGCCGTCGCGCGATTACGAAACGCGGCTCGCGCAGCCAAGCGGCCCCGCTCACGGCAACGCGTTAACGCGAGAAAACCTTCTCTGTAAGCGACCGGCGCCGCGCAGACTTCGCGCGTTGTTCCTCGCTCGCCAAGTCATCGCGGAGTTGCGACAGCTTCATCCTCAAGCTCTGATAGTCGGATTCGATCGCAGTTTTCGCCAGACGGATCTCATGAAACGACCGTTCGCTTGTTGGATTGCCCAGACGGAGCGCGTGGGCTCGTTGCAAACGGCCGACGGATTCAATCAAGTTGTCCAATCGCGAAAGGCAGCCGCAAATGACGCTGTCGCTGTCCTGAGCCACGTACAATCCTCTCTATGATGAACTTAGGCTGCCTTATGTGGACGAAAATCGGATGAATAAACCTCGTCCAACACTTGATGCAGTTCATGCCGCGCTTGCTTCAGATGCCCCGAGCAATCCTCGCGATTGATCTCGGCAAACGCATTGCCTTTCTTCAGTTCCTTCTCGAGTTCGTATACGGCCCTGAGAACGTCATAGACCTGATTGATCGCTTTTTTACGCATGACGCCTGCTCCGACATTGTCTTCGCGGCGGTAACAGTTCGGACACCCCTCTAGTTCCGTGCACGGCGTTTTGCGGGCCAAAATAAGCAAAGTCATCGCTTGAAATCTCGATCACGATTTTATGGTGCGTCGCAACTCGGCCGCATTCGGAACCTGACTTGAGCGCGTTCAACAGAGTTCGCGCAGGCGACCGATCAACGGAAAGCGATGCTTGGCATTCGTTTTCCGTGCACCTCCCCGTTTTCCCGGGGGCGGCGGGGAGGTGTGTTGGACGAAGAGCCAACCGGAATGCGTCGTACGGCCTGAAACGGGGAGGCTGAGATGACTAGATTTCGCGTGCGTATTTGGTGCGAAGCCTGCTGGGGAGATCCGGAAGGGTGCTTCGGTGGGGTTTCCGAGTTGATGCCGAGCTGTTTTGAAACGCGTGCAGAAGCTGAAGCGACGGCCCTCGAATATTGTGGCAGCTTGCCCTACGGCTATCGCGTCGAAGAAGCAGGCGAGCAGAACGTCGATCCGGTTCCGGTATCGGTGGACGCACCGCGCATCGATTTGCCGATTCAATAATCCCACACAAAAAAACCCCGGCGGGGGCACCGCCGGGGCTACACCAGCTAGGAGATGTCGGCTCGAGGAACGAGGCCGACAACGAGATATTGCTTCAGTTACATCGTCGTGGCGAGACATGAATCGGCTAACTGTCCATCAGGCCTATGCCATTTGACATACAGGCAAATTCGTTTGATCCACAACGCGAGACGCACTCTTGCCAGCGGGCGGCAATCCAGGATTCGCCCGAGCGTTGTCTGGAACGATCTGATCGGTTCGCCATTCCTTAGATCATGGAAAATGGAACGAACGATCCCCCGCGCACGCCGTATCCTACGCAAGAACCCGGACAACTGCCGCCATTGCCTCCCGAGCCCAGGGAACCGGAGCACCCACAACCCATCCGTCGCGAACCACCAGAAAAGCCGGAGAGGGAGCAATAATCCTGAACGGGTCCGCCGGTGCGTTGCGCGCTGGGCGATTCTTACTGCCGCATGCAGTACATCGTATCCGACACGGCCTCGGCTTCTTCCAAGAGCGCCTCGGCTAGCGCCGCGGCCTGCGTCACGCTCAAGCCATAGGCTGGTTCGTCTTCAAAACGGATCATGACAACGGGCTCATGGCGGCCGTGCCCGACGGCATACCGCTTGGGAATTTTCGTCAGGTGATTGCCCGTCAAGGCAGGAAGTGCAGCAACAATTTCCGCAAGCGCCGCGATCGCATCGGGTCCAAGGCTGAGCGTTCGCGCGCTGCCGGTGGAATCCGCAAGTGCAATCTCCAATCTTGACGTTTCGTTGTTGAAATTAGAGCGCGTGATAACTTCTGCAGAGAATATCTTCGTCATGGCCTGCTCCTGCCCCGCCTCGTAAGGGCTAGCAAGATTCGCGCTCTGGGAAGTCTCCTCTCCGCGGTTGACCACAAGAAGAAAGGCCCTCACGGGCCTTTCGCAGTAAGTTATCGGTGGGCAACGCCAGATTAGAGGCCGTTCGACCAGCTATCGATTTCCTCTCGGGCCTTATCCTTCGCATAGCCATACCGCTGCTGAAGGATGCCCTCGAGCTGCTCGCGATTGCCGTTGATCTTTGTAAGGTCATCGTCAGTGAGTTGACCCCACTTCTCTTTGACCTTGCCCGTGAACTGCTTCCAGTTGCCTTCGATACGATCCCAATTCATTCGCAACCTCCTCTGTTGTGCGATCTCATCTGTGAGAGTCGAACGTGCAGACAAGCTCCCTGGTTCCGCGGCCACAGAAAAGCCGCGTGCGGACAGATGAATTTTGCCCGGAACGTAAGATGTTACACGTTCACGCTTGTCCCAGTTCCATTTCGCAGGCGGAGGGTTTCTCAATTTCGTGTTCCTTGGTGAACGCATGCGTTCAATTACTTGTCATGAAAGCGCGCATGGTGCGCCGTACACGGAACTAAGTAGTGTCCGCAGACATTGAAAATCATAATGCGTAACGGTGCAACGGACCCGGCAATTCCTCCTCATCGTCGCATGCAACTTGTTCAAGGAAAGCCCGATGCATCCCTGGATGGCACTATGGATATGGTCGATGGCAATGTCCCGCATCTCCCGCGATGCTATTCTTGGCACATCGCAAATCGCTGAGCCGGGAGAGGTGGAGACGTCAACGCGAACACCACAGGCCGTCATCCGCGTCGGAGACTATCTCCAATCCGACCTGATCGCGCGTCCCTTGCCCGGAACACTGCTCGACCGCCTTGCTGATCTTTATTGGACGGAGCGCGATTCAGAACTCGCGATTTGATTTCCCTATTCGATAAGTGACAGAGCGAGGGGATGTTGTCGTGAGGACAGCGTCCCGGCAGTCTCGCAATGCGGGACGCTGAGCGGGGGTGCAACAACCCACTTGACGCTATACTTGTACGCGGTTGTGCTACCTTCACAACGTATCGCGCGGGCACGAGTTGCGTAGCGTTGCGCAGTCGGCTGTTGATAAGTGCGCAACTGCCTGGGATGCGAGCTGATTTTTCTCCTGCCCTTACTTCGGACGTGGATCTGGAAGATCCGATCCCGGCGCGCGCTCGCCCGCGCGATATCGCTTTACGGCTTCACTGAGCGTGAGAGCGGCATGGCGTACCTCGATGAAAAGCGCCTCGTCACGATCGAGATCGGCGTGGCTCGTCGCATAGGGTTTGAAGTAGCCGATGTAACGGTCGACGAGGGCGGTATCACCTGCGGGACGCAGATGCATGTCGGTCAGCCAATCGGCGAGCGCCCGCCGCACATTTTCTGCCCCGGCGCTGTCGCCGTGCGTCACGATGGAAAATACGCGTCCAGCCAAGTGACGAGGGTACGGCCAATTCTCTTCAAGCTCCTTCGCACGCTTGGCATCCTTGCCGTGGGTCGTGCTCGGATCGGGATTTCCGCCATCGGCGCACACGAGCCTGTCGATCATCAGCTTCAAAACGCTCGGTGCTTGATACCAGTGCACGGGCGAGATGATCATGATGCCATGAGCTGCAACCCAAAGTGGATAGATCTCGTTCATCCAGTCGAGTGATTGACCGAGACTGTGGTTCGGATAGCAAGAGCACGGCCAGTGACAGAGAGCTGGCGACGTGGAAAAGCACGCTTTGCACGGATGAATTTCACGTCCGTATTCCGACGTGAGCCGGCTGAGATCCAGCACAACCGGAGAGAAGCCTGCGAGTTCTGTAAACGTCTGCTCCGCCGTCCTCGCCAACCGGTACGTTTTAGACATCTCGCCCGGACAGGTGTGTTCAGTGCGCGGGGAGGCGTTGATGATCAGAATATTGGCCGGAAGAGACGGGTCTTGATGGGCCGCGTTCGCACGGTCAATGGCGGCTCGGGCTTCCAGCCATTGCGTCGACAGTTGATAATCGGGATCGGCAAATCCATCGCCGGCCGCCACCGTAATCGGCGCCTTTCTGCCGGCCTGATAAGCTTCCCATGCGATCCCCATGATGCGTTCGAGATCGTCCGCCATTGGGGCGAAGGCGGGATCGTAAAATCGAGCAAGAAAGCGCTTGCGAAACTCTTCCATGCTGAGGCGAGGATCCGGCATTCCTTTGCGAACATTGGCGGTCATTGCTCATCCTTGGCTGGGGCCATCGGATGAAATAACGCGACAAGCGCAGATTTGATGCAGAGGAGTTGGTAGGTAGGCCATAACCCACAAATCCGTTAACGCCGAGAGTCGAATGCCCGGCCGTGGCCGGTTGAATCAAAAAAAGCGGCGCGCCACATAAAAAAGACGTGCAATTCGAATGGTGGCCTCCAATGAACTGTCCTATTTGCGGCGCCGAAGCGACGAATGCGACGCCCGGTAACTTCGATGGGCTGATTGTCGAATGCAAGCATTGTGGCGAATATGAAATTCCGGACGATGCTTTAAATTCGCTGATCCGCCTCGACTTCGACGCGAGAAAAGCAGCGCTTGATAAAGCCAAGTCGCAAACTCGTGCCGGGGCAAGAGCCTCGATCGTGCGCGCATATTTATAGCGCGATAGAAAGCCCCGGCCTCTTTCGAGAACCGGGGCTTATCCGTCCCGCAGCGGATGGGTGGAGGCTTAGCCTCACGTTACGCGCTATAACGCGCGAGAGGCTTAATCGTTGCGTCGAAAAGCTTGCAATGCTTTCGCCTTTAGCACCCTAAAGCTTCTTCTGGTGTCCGATTGCCCAGACATAACTCGCCACCGCAGCGAGTTGATCATTGGACAGCGTCACGCCTCCCATGGGCGGCATGGCGCCGGGGTGCTGTTTCGGCTCGGTAACGCCATTCTTGATCGTGTTGGTTATGGCGGCCAGGCTGCCGTCACCCCACAACCACGTGCCGCTGGCGAGATTTGGCCCGACAGGTGTTCCTATTCCCTCCGCGCCGTGGCAACCGGAGCACGTCGCATCTGCGACTTCTCCATGGAAAATTTTCTTGCCGAGCGCAACTTGCTCCCGCGTTCCTCCAGGGGGGACGGGAAGGTCCGCAGCTTGGTTTCCTGCGTCCGGGTGAATGCCCTCCGGCGGAACTCCACTCGGCGAAGCCTCAGAGGCCTGCTTGGGTGCGCTCGCCGCTTCTATGGCTGCATTCGGATCACCATTAAACGTGACGCGCCAAACGCGCCCTGCAACGTCATCCGTGATGTAAAGCGCCCCTTTGGAGCCGACGGCCAGGCCCGAAGGACGGTGTGCTGCACGGCCGGGATCTTTGTGCACACCTGCAAATCCATCGGCAAAGATTACGTAATCACCCGACGGCTTTCCATCGGCGAGCGGCTGAAAAACGACGTTATAGCCAGACTGCGGTCCGGGTGCTCTGTTCCAGGAGCCATGGAACGCGATGAATGCGCCTCCAGCGTACGCCTTGGGAAACTGCTCAGCCTTGTAGATTTTCAGATCGTTCGGCGCCCAGTGGGCGGGAAACGCCGCGATCGGAGGTTCCGCCTTGTCGCAAACGCCGACCTTCTTGCCGCCGTCGCCGCCATACTCCGGACCCAGCACCATCTTCTTCTGGTTTGGATCGAAATAGCACTTCGGCCACCCGTACCAGGTGTCCTTCTTGACGATCATGACTTCTTCTGACGGGAGTTCGAAGCCTTGCTGCGCAGTATAGAGTTCCGGCCAGTCCTCGTGGAGTTGATCGCGTCCGTGCTGAGTGGAATAAAAACGCCCGGATGAATCGAAATCGAGGCCTTCAGGATTTCTGATGCCGTAGGCGTAACGCTCTTTCGCTGAGAACACTTGCCCGGTCTTGTTTGCGTCGTAACGCCAGATGCCGGCCCGTGTTTCCGCTTCCGTACATGGATCATTTCCCGGCGAATGCGGCATGCGATTTTTAACTTCGCAGGTATTCGTTGCCGAACCCATCGAAACGAACATGTTGCCGTCTGCATCGATCGCGATCGCATGCATCGGATGATCGCCGGTGATCGGCATGCCGCTGAGAATCGTCTCTGGTTTGGTCGTTGCGGAAGGCACGCCATCCTTCACATCGTAGCGGACGACCTTGTCGTTGATCTCGGCGTAAAGCCAATTTTTATAAAGCGCGATGCCGGTGCCGCCGTGCGCTCCTTGCGCAAACGTCGGGCCGAAGCGGGCAACGACGTCTGCGTGACCGCTGCCCTTCGTATCCTTGAGGGCGACGAGAAAGCCGCCCTCATGTGGTGTGTCGTTGTTGTAATAAACACCGCTCCAGGTGTTGACGTAAACGGTGCCGTCGGGCCCCACGACGAGCTGCCGCGCATGGCCGATCTTGTCGGCGAAAATGGTTGCGCAAAAACCCTTCGGCAGAGAAATGCCTGCAGCATCCGCGTCCGGGCAGCCTTTTTCTTCGCTCGCGGCCGGCGGCACGCCAACCGAGAGCAGTGCGAGAAGCACGCCTGCCCCCAGTGTGGAATGCTTGAGGCCAGGCGACAACCGGTTCGTCATTTTACTATTCCTTACGTCTGATCGTTCCAAGTCTCGAGGGTCGTGCGACGCGCGGTGTCACTGACCCGCGGGCACGCCCACGACACGAAACGGCAAATTCGGAGCGCCGCTCTTTGCATCGAAGAGATGAGATAGCTGGCCTTCAGGCGCCCAATACGTCTTTCCGACAAGCGCAACGGATGTCGGCCCGGCAAGGCCATCCTTGATCGTCTCGATCGTGGCTTCATCACCCTTGATGATCACGCGGTCGATGCTTCCGCCGCCTTCAGCCATGATGAAGGTATTGTCGCCGATCGGCCGCAGGCCATCGGCAAACTTCAACGGCCGCGAGGTCTTGAGCTTAGTCACCTTGCCGGCGGCACCGTCCTTGACGTCGACGCGGAAGAACTCGCCGTTGACGTAGGTATCGACGTAGAGATTGCCATCACTTCCAAAAGCAATTCCGTCGAGACCGGCGCCCTCTTTCGGTTGATTGAAATCGGCGCTTTCGAGCCAGACCTCGAACTCGGAGCTTCCCGGTTTCAGCCGCAGAATCTGCGGAGCCGCAGAATTCGTGACCAAAATCGATCCGTCGGGTGCGATGGCGAAATCGTTACAGATGCTGCCAGACTTCGGCAGCGCGACGCTAAGCTTGCCTTCTCCGGTTTTGAGATCGAAGCCTTTGACGAAACTACCCTTGATCCCGTTTGGACCTGGTACGCCGAGCGCCGATACATCGTTCGAGCAGACGAGCAGCATGCCCGTTTTCTCGTTCACGAGAACACCGAACGTCGATCGGCTGTCGAATGCACCTGGCTTGATCCATTGCTCCGCCGTCGAAGCGCCGGGCTTGATCCGGAATACCCCTCCCGAAGCAAGACTGCTGGCGTAAAGCGTTCCATCCGGTGCCGCGGCGATGCTTTCTGGATAGGCCTTGTCGCCCGGCAGAGTGACGCCACTTGGCTCTCCCGCAGAGGCCGCTGATGAAAGTGCAAAAGCAGCCGCCAATATCAACGCGCCAGCGCTGCAGAAATTCCGTCTTTCAATTGTCATTTTCGTTAGTTGCCTTCCACCTGTTGTGAACGGCACTCATAATTGCGGAGTGCGGCGGGGGAGCGCAATGCACGATACCGACTATCAGCCATATCAGCGGCGCGATCAGAACAGTAGAATGCGTCCAGAGCTTTTAAGTTGCGTGGTGCATCCATACGATGCGAATGAGCGAGGTGGCCGATCCAACCATCGCGGACTGGACAGGATCACGCCGGCCCCACCAAGCCGCCGCCAAAAAGTTTTCAGATGGATTTGATGATTTGTTAATGACGTCGCATCGCAAAGGACGAGCGATGTGAGACGTAAAATATTGATTTTAATATATATTTTACATGTCACGCTTCTCTGTTGTGGCGATGTATCGTAGACGCCACGATCGCGATAGGAGCCGTCGTATCAACGACGGACATGCGCAATGGGCTGACGAGAGCGGGATCGCATCGTGGTCGAGACGCGAGCCCGAGTCATATATTGCAATAGCGTCAGGATTGCTGCGTACCTGCGCACATACAAATCACGACACTCCAAACTAGAGCAATGAAGTCTAATGTCGCCACCCGACGGAAACGAAACTCAGAGGGACAACTTCCCGACGCGGTCTGCGCGCATGCAGCCGCTTTCGACACTGCCGGTCTTTTTCAAGCTTGCGGGAAAGCGCGCGGTTATCGCGGGAGGCAACGAACCCGCGTTATGGAAAGCGGAGCTTCTGGCCGCCGCGGGTGCTCATGTCGAAGTCTATGCCGATAATTTCGCCGAAGGTTTTGCCGAGCTTGCGCATTCACCTGCAAACGGTTCCGTGACATTGAAGCAAACCGCGTGGCGATCCGCCGATCTCCGCGGAGCAGCCGTCGCGATCGGTGCTGCAAGCGATGACGACGATGCTGCCGCCTTTGCAACGGCAGCCCGGCAGGCAGGCGTGCCGGTCAATGTGATCGATCGCCCGGAGTTCTGTGATTTTCAATTCGGCGCCATAGTCAATCGCTCGCCCCTGGTCGTTGCGATCTCCACGGATGGCGGAGCGCCGGTCTTGGGGCAGGCGATCCGCGCGCTCATCGAAAGCTTGTTGCCCGCCGGCTTTCGGCGCTGGGCCGAGGCCGCGAAGACCTGGCGAAGCCAAGGTGACCGCCTCGGCGCAACAGCGGCAGACAAACGCCGGTTCTGGGAACGCTTCGCCGCAATGGCGATGCGGAATCCTGATCGCGCGCCGACCGAGGAAGACCTCGACCGGCTCGTGCACGAAGCAGCGCGAACATCCGAAGGCGCAGCACAACCCGTTACCATCATCGATGTCGGGGAGAGCGCCGAAACTTTGACGCTGGGCGCGCTGAGGGCGCTTCGCGGAGGAGACATCATTTTCTTCGACCACGACGTGCCGACTGCGGTGCTCGACTTTGCACGTCGTGAGGCGAGCCGTCGTCATCTCTGCGCGTCCGCACGAGATACCTCAAATGTCGTCGCCGAGATGATCGCCGCAGCGTCCGGCGGCAAGCGGGTCGTCCGGCTCAATGCGCTGGTGACGCGGCAAGGCAGTCAAGCAGAAGCCAATGCCACGAGCCATCTCGAATGCGCGCTAAGGAACGCGGGTTTGGCGACAATCGTTTTCACAGCCCCGCGTCCTCACCACGATAAGACGCGAACGTTCACAAGCCGCTGATTTGGCCGGGTAGCGGCTATGAATCTCCCTCAGCATAAGTCTGTGCTCATGCTGCAACTGCCGCCGCGGAATTCAATCAAAAATGATCAAAAATATTATGTCTTTTCATTGTCTTAGATAAACGGAACGCGCGAGCGCCTGGGTTGGAATAGGTCCGGCGCTTGGCTATACTGGATTGGGGGTCCGTTCGGATCAAAGTCTGGCCACGAAGCGGCGCGTTGCGCGCCGCCCGATTGTTGCTGGGGTGTTTCGCATCGCTGCCTCCGCGTGAAGTCTTGGTTTCGGAGTCGCGTGCGAAATGCGCTGCAATCCATTCTATTGGCTTTTGGGCCTCGTCCCGATGGCGATGTTGAGTTGGGTTGCCGTTCAGCTCCAGCACAAAGACATTGAGAGCGATCTTGCCCGCCGCACCGCGGAAGCATTGCAGCGCGCGGGCCTTACCTGGGCAACGCCGCACGTCTTTGGTCGCGATGTCGTCCTGACAGGAACGGCGCCCGAGGAAGGCGGCCCGACGCTGGCGGCGACCTACGCGAGCAACGTGTGGGGTGTGCGGACAACCTACAATCGATCGGCACTCATTCCCCGCGTCGCTAACTATCAATGGACAGCGACGTCTAACGGATCGGGAGGTCTCCGGCTTGCAGGCGACGTTCCCTCCGAGATGGCGCGAAGAGCGCTGCTCGATACGGCGAAAGCGGCGTTTCCTTCCACAGCCGTAACCGACGATATGCGTCTGGCGCGGGGTTCGATCGATCGAAGACGCTGGCTTGCGGGCGCTAAGTTCAGCCTGAAAACGCTGGCCGGATTAAAAAGGGGCCAAGCGAAGCTTGCGGCTCTCGAACTGTCCATGCGCGGTGAGGCCGCCACATCCACGGCGTATCGGAATGTCAGAGCCGCACTCGCCAAGCGTCCGGCAGGCATCAATCTTGCCCACGCGGAAATCACGTTGCCTACTGCAAAGCCGTACGTTTGGGATGCCAAGAAAAGCCCGGGAGGTTTTGTCGTCTCCGGCTACGCACCGACCGACGATTCCAGAGGTGAACTCGTCTCGCGAGCCAGGTCCCTCTTCGCCAATCTCCCATTTACGGACCGCACGGACGTCGCCGATGGCGCTCCTTCAGGATGGAACAAGGCCGTCGCCAGCGCGCTTGAGCAGCTCGCTCAACTTAAATCGGGAGAGGCTGCTTTCCGCGACAGAGATCTGACGTTTTCCGGCGAAGCAGCCGACGAGCGGCTCGCGTCCGCTGTAAGACGAACCCTGCAGCTCGATGTGCCCAAAAATTTCAAAATCATCGACCGCATCCGCTATCCGAAGCCTGAAATCTTTCCGGCAGGTTCGGGCTACGACATGGGTATCGTGAATAGCGGCTCCTCGGTGGAGATTATCGGGATGATCCCAAGCGAGGCGGCAAGGACTGCGCTCCTCGATGCCGTGAAGGCGCGCTTCCCCGACCGCCCGGTAAATGACAAGACGCGCGTGGCGCCGGGGGCGCCGGAGGGCTGGCAGCAATGCGTCGTTGCAGGACTTGCCTCCTTGCCCCGCCTCAATAAAGGCAAATCGCTCTTGTCAGACAACAAGCTGGAAGTGTCCGGCGAAACGAACGACTATGAGGCCGCGAAATCGCTTCCAGCCGGCATCAAAGCGGCAGCCGGCCACGCCTGCGAAACGAAGACCAACATCGCATTCACCGGAAAATTGAAAACAGACCTTTCTTGGAAGGCGACGAGAGATGTCGACGGCACAATTACGCTCGAGGGAGATGCCCCAGATGATCCATCGCGCATGCAACTCATTGCAGCAGCCCAGCGGATCTGGGCAGGTGAAAACATAACGGATCACATGAAGATCGTCGGTGCGGCGTCCGAGCCGTGGCTTTCCGCGACGCAAGTAGCGCTCGAGCAGCTGGCCCGATTGCGGAGTGGAGACGTGGGCATCTCATCGAAGGCTCTGATGATCGAAGGCGTCGCCGATAACGACACGACCGCAGAGGGTATTCGTCGTGTCCTGTCGACGGATCTGCCCCCCGGTTACGAAGCGCGAGACGCAATCACCGTAATGGCCGCGAAAAAGACGACCGATAGCTGCGAGTCTACGATGCGCGAGATGTCGGCAAAGGGAATCAATTTTGCGAGCTCCAAAGCCGATCTGACGCCGGACAGCACTCAAACGCTGAAGGATCTCGCGGACGCCGCAAACAAGTGTCCTTCTTTTGACATCGAGATTGAAGGTTACGCGGACGCTGAGGGCACCGACAAACTCAATCAGAAGCTTTCGGATCGCCGTGCCCACGCCGTTGCCGATTTTCTCACCGGCAAGGGTGTCGATCCTAAGCGCCTGAAGATCGTTGGATATGGGGCGAGTCGTCCGATTGCAGATAACGGGACAGAAGCGGGGCGAGCAAAAAATCGGCGCATAGAATTCAACGTCAAGGTCAATTGAGGAGCGCCCCGCGGCAGGAGGTGGATCGATGGACTATCTGTTCTTGAAACTTATCTGGTGGGTCGCGCTGGCATTTGCGCTCGGCATCATCACGGGATGGATCTCATGCCGCGAGGGGAGCACGTGATCCGGCGCGCCTCACATTATGTAAAGTCTGCTTCGCTCGCCCGCCAAAGCGGTCAATGATATGACGTATCTGTTTCTGCAAACATTCTTGCTTCTGCTTGCGGCCTATTTTCTGGGCGCGTTCTTGGGCTGCTTGTTGAAGCGCGCCATTTACGGTGCGCGCCGTGGCAAGTCGGAGCCGGTTTCGATGATCGAGGCACCCGTTCAATCGCCGACAGCTGTCGCACAATCCCATGCCAGGACGCATGCTGTGCCGCCGCCTGTCATCCCGCGCTCGTTCGACCCGGTGCAGCCGCGGATCGAGGTGCTGCGCCGCCCGCCGCCGCGCCCCATGCCGAAGCTGATCGACCCTTCGCGTTTCGAACGCGCGCTCATGGGGCCTGATCCGAACGAAGGCGTGCCGCGAAAGGCGAT
>JAICLG010000196.1 GCA_025927515.1 Hyphomicrobium sp. | reverse complement strand
TCTCCGAACCCTCGGCCGCTGGCGTGATCTCGTCGGGGCTTGCCGCGTAGACGTTTGAGATTGAACCGCAGGCCAGCAACAAACTGACCACCACAAGACGCGTCGCCCGCATTACAAAATTGACCTTCCGCTTGCCCGCCGAAGCGGCGTATTTCTCCATAGATGCCGATGGGGCACCTGACCAGCTTACAACATCCGATAACAGCATTGCACGAAGCTATGGCGAAAGTATTGCTGTCGCGGAGATAACGTCGCAATCGCGCGATTGGTTCGGCTCACAAACACTTTCCTAAAAATGCAAAAGCCCCGGATGCAGCCGAGGCTTTTGCGTCGAGGCGAAAGGGGCTCGTCCTCGGTTTCGGGCCGACGCAATTATGTCGGACCCAAAAAGGTTTTAACGGGATAGATGCTCTTTGAGCTGCGCGCGGCCAACCGCCAAACCTGGCGCACGCATTCCGCTCCGCGCTGCAACGCGGCGAGAAGGTCAGTTCGGTCTTGGTTCGAGCCCGTACTCCTGCATTTTGCGGTATAAAGTTGAACGGCCTATGTTCAGTCGCTTCGCAACTTCCGTCATGTGGCCACGATAACGCCCAAGCGCCAAGCGGATCATGTCGGCCTCGATAGCTTCCAGCGAGCGGATCTCGCCATCCTCGGCAACGGCTTGAATGCCGAGCGAGCTGCCCGATGCCGGGGACTTGATTTCAACGGTATGCGGAACGGTATTCTCCGCACCGATGAGCGCCGGGCCAGTATAGGCTGGCTGTTTCTGGAGGACCGACGGTGCGGCCGGAATTTCCGTCTCGAAGCCCTCGACGTGGGCTGCGATCTGCGGAAATTCAGCGATCGACAATTCCGGACCGTCGGCGAGCACTACGGCGCGGAAGATCGTGTTTTCGAGCTGACGAACGTTTCCGGGCCACGAATAGGCCTGCAGAAGCGCCATGGCCCGCTCGGAGATCGAGGCAACGCGCTTGCCTTCCTCCGCTGCAAATCGCGCCGCGAAATGACGCGCCAGCTCGGGAACGTCGTCGATGCGTTCGCGTAGCGGCGGCACGAAAATCGGGAACACGTTCAGCCGGTAGTAGAGGTCCTCGCGGAACTTGCCGTCCTTCACCTGCTGGATCATGTCGCGATTGGTGGCGGAGATGAGCCGGAAGTTCACTTTGACCGACTTTTTCGAACCGACCGGATCGATCTCGCCTTCCTGCAACGCCCGCAGCAGCTTCACCTGGGCGTCGAGCGGCAGTTCACCGACTTCGTCGAGGAACAGCGTTCCCCCGTCAGCTTCCTGGAATTTCCCAATGCGCTTGTCGACGGCACCCGTGAACGCGCCCTTCTCATGACCAAAGAGGATGCTCTCGACGAGGTTTTCCGGTATGGCGCCGCAATTGACGGTAATAAACGGACGGCCCGCGCGATCGCTCTGGCCTTGGATAGCGCGCGCGATCAATTCCTTGCCAACGCCGCTTTCGCCTTCGATCAACACCGGAATGTTCGAAGCGGCGGCGCGCTTGCCCAGCGAAATCACACGCGTCATGGTATCGCCGCGCATGACGAGATCGCTGAAGGTCAGCGTGCCCTCGACTTTTTTCTTGATGCGATTGATCTCGCCGGCGAGCGCTTCGATCTTCATGGCGCTTTTGATCGAGACTTCAAGGCGCTCGGGCGAAGCTGGTTTGATCACGAAGTCAACCGCGCCGCGGCGCATCGCGTTGATTGCGGTTTCGATGGAGCCGTGCGCCGTCTGCACGATGATCGGCGGCATGTTCTGAGCGTGACCGACGCGATCGAGGACCGCCATGCCGTCGACGCCGGGCATCACCAGATCGAGAAGAACGAGAGCGATCTGCTCGCGATCCTGAGCTTCGAGGATCTGCAGGGCCTGTTCGCCCGAACCGCACATCTTGGTTTCGAAGCCGAAACGCTTGATCGTCTCTTCGAGAATACGCCGTTGGGCAGGATCGTCATCGACGATCAGAACACGCTTGGACATGGGGCACGCAACTTTACATTTACTGATACAGGGTGGCCGGCTCATGAGTGCCAAGGCTGGATTGACCCAGCATCTGACAGTTGGTGACCAGCAAATTACGCAACGGGGCCGAGAGTGCCGGAGATGAGTAAACGGAAGGTTTCCGCGTGATGCATTTTTTTCTGAGGCCGGTTGGAGCCAAAACGCGCGTCAGATCGCGCGGAGCCGTCCGCAAAAGTCCGAAAGCGAGGCATCTTGCCGCCGGAGGCCTCGCTTCTCGTGGATTGCAAGGCCTTGTGCGCCTCGAACCCGTAACCAAATTTGCGGGGACCCAAAGGTGTGGTAACGCTCGCGCCGGTTCTGACCGATTTTCTCCGAAAGGATACTGATGCGCCGCCAATTTCCCGGACGCTCGCACGTCGCACAGACAGACGCCGGCCAGGCGCCGAAGAGCGCAGCCTTCGGCTCGATGCCCGAATGGGATCTGAGCGATCTCTATAGGGCTCCCGATGCGCCTGAGGTGCAGCGCGACCTTGATGCGGCGGCGAAGGAAGCGGCGCGCATCAAATCAGCATATCAGGGCCGCCTTGCCGAACTCGCCAAGGACGGCGGCAAACTAGTCGAAGCGATCAAGGATTACGAGAAACTGGCTGATCTCGCCGGCAAGCTCGGATCGTATGCTGGGCTCTACTATGTCTTGGATCAGACCGATCCGGTCCGCGCCAAATTCAACGGTGACGTTTCTGAAGCGCTGACAAAGCTCTACACCGATCTCATTTTCTTCGAGCTCGAACTTAACCAGATCGACGATCAGACCATCGAAGCCGCGGTAAAACAAAAGGATCTCGCGCGCTACAAGCCGTGGCTCGACGATCTTCGCAAGGAGAAGCCGCATCAACTTGATGAAAAACTGGAACGGCTCTTCACCGAGAAGTCGCAGACCAGCCGCGGCGCCTGGAACCGCCTCTTCGACGAGACGATGTCGGCTCTGAAGTTCGACGTCGAAGGCGAAAAGGAACCGTTGACCCTTGAGCCGACGCTGAACTTCCTCTCGGATACCGACGAGAAAAAGCGCAAGGCCGCGTCGGAGGCTCTGAGCAAGGTCTTCAAGGCGAACCTGCCGCTTTTCACGCTCATCACGAACACGCTCGCGAAAGACAAGGAAATTTCCGACCGCTGGCGCAACTTCGCCGACGTCGCCGACAGTCGCCATCTCGCGAACCGCGTCGAGGCGCCGGTCGTCGATGCTCTGGTTTCGAGCGTGCGCGCCTCTTATCCGCAATTGTCGCATCGCTATTACGCGATGAAGGCCAAATGGCTCGGCAAGACGAAACTTGCGTCATGGGATCGCAACGCGCCACTTCCGGATAAACCGGAACGAACCATCAGCTGGGCGGAAGCCGAGAAGATCGTGCTCGACGCGTACAGCGGCTTCGCACCCGAGATGGCGACGATCGCGAAGCAGTTTTTCGACAAGCGATGGATCGATGCACCTGTGAAGCCGGGCAAGGCTCCGGGCGCGTTTTCGGCGTCGACCGTTCCGTCCGTTCATCCGTACGTAATGATGAATTATCTCGGCAAACCACGGGACGTAATGACGCTCGCCCATGAATTGGGGCATGGCGTGCATCAATGGCTGGCGCGTGCGCAAGGTCCGCTTCTCGCGCCGACACCGTTGACGCTTGCCGAGACCGCCTCCGTCTTCGGCGAAATGCTGACGTTCAGGGCTATCCTAGGTGAGACGAAGAACAAGCGCGAGCGCAAGGCGATGATCGCCGCGAAGGTTGAGGACATGCTCAACACGGTCGTGCGCCAGATCGCGTTCTACACCTTCGAACGCAAGGTTCACGAGGAGCGCCGCAAGGGAGAGCTGACGTCCGACCGCCTAAACGCGATTTGGCTCGAGGTGCAGGCGGAGAGCTTGGGACCGGCAATCGATCTCAAACCCGGCTACGAAGTCTTTTGGACGTATATTCCCCACTTCATCCATTCGCCGTTCTACGTCTATGCGTACGCATTCGGCGATTGCCTCGTAAATTCGCTTTATGGCCTCTACGCCGAGGCTCACCCCGGCTTCGTCGCCAAATATTTTGATCTGTTGAAAGCCGGTGGCTCGAAACACCACTCCGAACTGCTGGCGCCATTCGGCCTCGACGCGCGCGACCCCGAATTCTGGAAGAAGGGTCTGCGTGTCATCGAGGGCATGATCGACGAGCTAGAAACGATGACCTGAGTGCATATGGGGCACGCCCACCGGAAAATACCCCAGCGGGCGGCAACGAATTAGCAACATGATGCATTGTCAAGCGGTCGCAGGGGAAGTGAGCGCGATTTTGCCGCTTCCCATTGCGGGCCGCCGGGAGTAGACACCCGCCACTTTGCTGCGTTGCAGCTTCTCGACAGCTTGAGGTGCCTGAATGGCACAGCCGCAAGCCTCTTTCCAAGCCGCTGAATTCGGAGCGGCGGAGGGGCAGGACAGCAAGAATTTCTGGGCTTTAGCTTTGGGGTCCGTGGGTGTCGTCTTCGGCGACATCGGCACGAGCCCGCTTTACGCCTTCAAGGAAGCGATCACCGCCGCGTCGCGTCAGGGCACGGTGGCCGAAGCGACGCTTGGCGTTTTGTCGCTGATCTTCTGGAGTCTGACCTTCGTCGTAACGATGAAGTACGTCTTGCTTTTGCTTCGCGCGGACAACAAGGGCGAAGGGGGCATGTTCGCGCTGATGGCGCTCGGTCAATCTGTCGCCAAGCGCAGCGCGCCCTTGCTTGGAGCGTTGGGAATTGCAGGCGCGTCGTTCTTTTACGGCGATGCTGTCATTACGCCCGCCATTTCGGTGCTATCGGCTGTCGAAGGCTTGACGCTGATTGCGCCGCAGTTCGAAGTGGCTGTCATCCCCGTCTCCCTGATTGTGCTCGCCGGGCTTTTCTGGATGCAATCGCGCGGCACCGATCGTGTGGCGCGCTTCTTCGGTCCCGTCATGGCCGTTTGGTTTGGAATCCTGGCGCTCGGCGGCCTGATGCACATCGCCGACAATCTTCATGTTTTATATGCGCTCAATCCGTTCTACGCCGTCCAGTTCGTCTACGAGCACGGCGTTCTCGGCCTGACGGTCATGGGCCTCGTCTTCTTGGCGTGTACGGGCGCCGAAGCACTTTATGCGGACCTCGGCCACTTCGGCCGCCGTCCGATCACCGTGTCTTGGCTCTACTTCGTCATGCCGGCGCTAGTGCTCAACTATTTCGGCCAGGGCGCGCTGGTGATGAACGATGCCGCCGCCGTCGAAAATCCGTTCTATCGGCTTTATCCCGATTTCATGCTGATACCGATGCTCATCCTGTCGACGTTCGCGACGGTGATTGCGAGCCAAGCCGTGATCACCGGCGCTTTCTCGTTGACGCGACAGGCCATTCAGCTCGGTCTCATTCCGCGATTTGAAATCCGCCATACGTCGGAAAGCATGGCCGGACAGATCTACATGCCAAGGGTGAATTGGCTACTTTTCCTGGCCGTTCTTGTGGTCATCTTCGCCTTCCGCACATCGTCCAATCTCGCCTCGGCCTACGGCATTTCGGTTACGGCCGCGATGGTCATCGACACGATGATGGCATTCTTCGTCATCTGGAAGTGCTGGAACTGGCCGGTGTGGCGTGTCGCTCTTATCGTCTTGCCAATTTTGCTCATTGAGCAGGCATTCTTCGCGGCCAACGTCCTGAAGGTTCTCGAAGG
>JAICLG010000198.1 GCA_025927515.1 Hyphomicrobium sp. | reverse complement strand
TATGATGCCCTGATGCGCGCCGCAGGCGCCGGTGTTGATGTTGCGGCCGTCGGCGCCGCCGTCCACACGGAACGACTTCTGGCCGCCATACGGGGAGCAGCGCCATGAGCCGGTTGACGCTCGCTATACCCTCCAAGGGTCGCCTGATGGAGCAAACGACCGATATGTTCGCCCGCGCGGGCCTCGTCGTGCGCAAGGTCGGACATGCGCGTGGCTACCGCGGCGAGATCGAGGGGCTGCCGGACGTTGACGTCGCTTACGTGTCGTCATCGGAAATTTCCGATGCCCTGAAAGCGGGCAGCATTCATCTTGGAATCACCGGCGAAGATCTTATTCGCGAAAACATCTCCGATGCCGAAACGCGTATCGGTTTCTTGCAGAAGCTCGGCTTCGGCTTTGCCGACGTTGTCGTCGCTGTTCCGGATTGCTGGATCGACGTCTCGACCGTTGCCGATCTCGAAGACATCGCGATGCCGTTTCGTCGCCTGCATGGCCGCTGGCCGCGCGTCGCGACGAAGTACATGAATCTGACGCGCCGCTTCTTTGCGTCGAAAGGCTTTGGCGATTATCGCATCGTCGAAAGCGCCGGTGCGACCGAAGGCGCGCCCGCCGCTGGAACGGCCGAACTCATCGTCGACATCACGACGACGGGCGAGACCTTGCGCGCAAACGGACTGCGCATCCTCGATGATGGCGTCATGCTGAAATCGCAAGCAAACCTGTTCGCATCCAACATTGCCGCCTGGACGCCGGAGCTAAGATCGCTCTCAAACCGTATTGCCGAAAGCCTCGGCGCATTCCCATCGCAAACGGCTGACGGCAAATAGCGCAAACTCTGTGAGATCAGCCCGCGTCGGCGAGCAGGCATTTGAGAATGCCGTAGTCGTAGCGCCCATCGAGCGCGGCGAATGCAGGTCCGAGCTTACCGCTGTCGCGCGTCTCGCAACGGTCGAACGCGGCTTCGATCTCGTCGCGCTCTGCCGGATCAAGCCGGAGCGCGTCCTCCGCCGCAATCAAGCCCGCTTCGATGGCTTCGGCGAGATGCCCGTAAACCGTCGTGACTTCGAGACCGCGTTCGGACGCGATCTGCTCGGCATCGAGTCCCCGCAGATGCGCGGCAAGCGTCGCGTTCACGCTGGCTGAAAGACGATTGTTCAGCACCGGATGCTTCTTGAATTGCGCGATGACCTCAAGGAATGCCGCGCCGTAGCGGGCGATCTTGCTGGCGCCGAGACCGAGTACATCGTGAAGGGACGCTTCCGTTTTTGGCCGCTTCTCCGCCAGCTCGATCAGCGTCCGATCCTGCGCGACGACGTATGGCGGAAGCTTCGCCGCCGCCGCAAGCTTGAGCCGAAGCACTTTGAGTGCATCGAACAGCGGTTGATTTTCTCGCGCCACCTTGGATGCAATCGACGCACCGCGTTTTTTGGATGGCTTGCCCGTCGTCCGCGTGACGCGCATCAGAAAGCGCTCTTCGCCCCGCAGCAGCGGCCGCGCCCGCTCCGTCAGAATGAGCGAGCCCCGACCTTCATCGTCGCCCGTCAAATAGCCCTGCGCCGTCAGCTGACGAAAAAGGCCCTTCCAAGTCGTCGGCGCGACGTCCTTGCCGATCCCGAAGACTGACAGCCGGTCGTGGCCGTTGCGCAGCACCCGCTCATCCGCGGTCCCGACCAGAACGTCGGCGAGATACGTCACCCCGAAGCGCTGACCGGTTCTGTAAACGGCGGACAATGCCTTCTGTGCGATGACGGTGCCGTCTTCGGTATGCGGCGGATTGAGGCAATTGTCGCAATTCCCGCACGGCTCCGGGCGCATCTCGCCGAAGTAGGCGAGCAGCGCCTGACGGCGGCAGCCGGGCATCTCGGCGAGGCCCACAAGCGCGTCAAGCTTCTGCCGCTGCACCGTCTTGAAGGCTTCGGAACCCTCCGACTGTCCGATCCACTGCCGGAGTTGCACGATGTCCTGCAGGCCATAGGCCATCCACGCGTTCGCGGACTCGCCATCGCGCCCGGCGCGGCCGGTCTCCTGATAATAGGACTCGATCGACTTCGGCAGATTGAGATGCGCGACGAAGCGCACGTCCGGCTTGTCGATTCCCATGCCGAACGCGATCGTTGCGACGATGATCAGGCCTTCCTCGGTCAGGAATTTCGTTTGCGCGGAAGCGCGGACCGGCGCCTCGAGCCCGGCGTGATAGGCAAGCGCCTTGCGCCCCTTCGAGCATAACCACGCGGCGGTTTCTTCGACCGACTTGCGCGACAGGCAGTAGACGATCCCCGCGTCGGACGGATGCTCCGCTTCGATGAATTGCCAGAGGCGCTCGCGGGCGCTGCCGCTGCCAAGCTCGGCGATGGTATAGCGGATGTTCGGCCGGTCGAAGCTCGCGATGAAGCTCGCTGCGTTTTCAAGCGACAATTCCGAGACGATATCCTGGCGCGTCCGCTCGTCGGCCGTCGCCGTCAGCGCGATGCGCGGCACGCTCGGAAACCGTTGCGCCAATATTTTGAGCTGCCGGTATTCGGGACGGAAGTCGTGTCCCCATTGCGAAACGCAATGCGCTTCGTCGATCGCGAACAGTGCGATATCACTTCGCTCGAAAAGGCCGAGCGTGCGCTCCTGCACCAGTCGTTCGGGCGCGACATAGAGCAAATCGAGAGCGCCCGCCGCGAACTGCCGTTCGATCTGATCTTGCGTGCTGCGGTCCTGTGTCGAATTCAGAAACTCGGCCTTGACGCCGAGATCGCGCAGCGCATCGACCTGATCCTGCATCAACGCGATGAGCGGCGAAACGACGATGCCGGTTCCGGCACGGACGAGCGCCGGGATTTGATAGCAAAGCGACTTGCCGCCGCCCGTCGGCATCAAAGCCAGGCAATCGCCGCCGTTTAGAATCGTCGCGATGATATCGCCCTGCAGCGGGCGAAAACCCTTGTAGCCGAAGACGCCTTCGAGCGTCGCACGCGCGAGCGACATCGCATCATTGGGAACAGCCGAAAACGGCAGAGAAAGCGGCGCGGCGTAGGCCGGCATCAGGGAGTCCTATGCGCAAGTCGTTAGAATCCGGACGCTAATCTGATTCGACCGAGGCTCATCGCGTCTTCGGCAAAAAGCGCTGGGAAACACCGACTTGCGCGAAAACGTGACCGCCGCGCGCAAACGTTGCGACAATTTAACATCACGTTCAGGATGAGTTCATACTCTTCAGGCTAAATAGGGCCACAGGCTGGTGTCACATCCCCCCGTGCACCAGATGCTGCCGCGCCCCGGCCAAGTCCCGACTCCCCCCGTCTTCCCCTTGGCCGGGCCGCGGCGCTCCTAAATCCCAAAATTTTCCGAAATCGAAGGCGAACGTCAGATCGCGACGTTGGCCGTCGCCTGAATGCGATCGCTCGCACCTGTTTCGCGAACAAGATCCGGCCCCGTCATCACACCGAGATTCATTTCGCGAATAGCGCCGTCCTTTGCGCCCGAAATCAAATTGTTCGCGATAAGGCATTTGCCGGAGTCCGGCGCATTCGTAACGGAAATGCCGACGCGCGCCTGGCGAATGACATTACCCGTCACCGCGACATCGCGCATGTACGAGCCCCAGCCGATCTGGATGCCGACGGTCGGCGCATTTTCGATGGTGTTGCCGATGACAACGGCGTCTGCTTCGACACCGATGCCCTCGCCCCGCTTGTCCTCGGGCTCCTGTTCACGGCGGAAAAGATTCCGGATGAGATTGCCCTGGACGACGGCGAGACGGCCGCCATCGTTGAAGTTTGTCACCGAGATGCCGCTTGCGGCGGTATCGACGATATTGTTGGCGATAAGCGCCCCCTGAAATCCGAACTCTGCATAAAGCGCGACTTCGCCAAGGCGCTCGCAGCTATTGCCCACGATCTGGATGTTGGACGCAGCGTTGCCGCGCACGGCAGTATAAGAGCAGTCGCAAATGCGGTTGGCGGAAACGAGCACGCTTCCCGCGCGGAAGACGTTGATGCCGTTGCCGTATTCGCCCGTTCCGCCCGCAGCATTGCGAATTTTCGAAATGCGGTTGCCTGAGACGACGCTCCCGTCTTCTTCCTGCTTCGAGCGCCAGACGAGAATGCCGTTGTTTGCGCATTCCGTGATGGTATTACCGATGATATCGAGTCCAAGGGAATCGAGACTTTTCAATCCGGCATCGAGCACATTGCTGATTGAAACATATTCGATGCGTCCGCCGCATTCGACAAGCGACAGGCCGATACCAACGCTGTTCCGGATGCCGAGATTGGTGAGATGAATGTTTTTCGAATTTCCAAGCGTAATCAGGCCATCGCCTCGTCCGGCATCGAAAACCTTGTAGGCTCCATCGAACGTCAGGCCATCGAGCACCAGTCCGTCGGCTTTGTCCGCCGTTAGAAACGCCGCGCCTCCAGAATAAAAGAGCGTCGTTGCCCGCGCCATACCGATCAGGCGTGTTCCCGCGCGCAGACGCAAATCGCTGACAATGAATTTGCCCGGAGGCAGAACGATCGGAACGTCTTTCTCGGCCGCGGTGTCGATCGCAGCTTGCAGCGCCGTCGTTTGATCGCGGCCATCATTGGCGACGAGGTCTACCGAAAATTCCGATGCGTTCGGTGTGATGCTGCCGTGACGCGCAGGCTTGATCTCCGCCGCACGTACGGCGGTCGCTGCGGCTCCGAGCCCCAAGCCCACCCCGATGAGAGACCGGCGATCGACGTTCATGCAACTTGCTCCCGTGTTTGCCTCGCTGAGAAGCAAACGCGAGCCAGCGCGAGAGACGTTAAGCCGAAGTTAAAGCTGAGACTGGACGCGAACGCATGAGCGCAATTTTTACGATTTCGCAGGCACCCGGAATGGCGATGTTTAACATGTCCTGCGGAAGCAGATCGGCGGGAACATGAATAAACCCGACCTTGCAACGGCTACCCCGTCGCTCGGCTTCGATGAGCGATTGGTAGAGGACAGCATTGCAAAGGTAGTCGCCGGCATTGTTGGAAAGCGACGCGCAGTAGCCTTTTCGACCGAGGTGCGCGGCGATCGACGGCGCATCGAGCGCGGCAGCACGACGTTCAATATCTTCTTCGCAAACTCTTGAGCTTGGCGGCAGCGCTCCGGCAGCGTCTGGCAACATGCGCCGAAAATTTCTCGCTTCGGTCTCGATCCGAAACCCGCGCATTCGAGAAGCAACGCCAAAGTGCAAGGCCAAAACCGGCTCATGCAGTTTGTGTAATTGTGTCACTCTCTGCGGTGCGCGCATCCATTCCGTAGGAAGAACGGCGGCAACAAACCGTAAATCAGGCAGAACCGCGCGCGCCTTGAAAACAAGCCGCCGGACGAGCGAACACGACACGTTTGTCGGAACACCCGGAAACGGCCCAAAGCCGGTGATCAGAACCCTCGCGCGCGAACCAGTCGAAGCTGCCATCGATCATATATAATTTGCTGCCGCCGCCACTCAAACTCCGTGATCCGGACGAAGGTTGCGATTGCCTTCTTCACTTCGCGAGCCTCACTGAACCCCACCTCCGTCGGCGTGACTAGCGGTGGGTGATCGGTATCTTTACGAGTCAGGGACGAACCCCACAACTTCGTCAGCCCGGCGAAGGCGGGCTCCAAGCAAACCTCG
>JAICLG010000390.1 GCA_025927515.1 Hyphomicrobium sp. | reverse complement strand
GCATCTAAGCGGGAAACTAACCTCAAAACCAGGTTTCGCTTGAGAGCCGTGGAAGACTACCACGTCGATAGGCCAGGTGTGTAAGTGCAGCAATGCATTGAGCTTACTGGTCCTAATCGCTCGATTGGCTTGATCGCCAAGCACTCGTTTCATGTCTGGAAATAAGGCCAGACGTGTATTTCAACGCAGCATGCGCAAGCGTGTTTCGCGTTTCTTCAACCGCAAGCGCGTAATCCGCGCTTCGCGTTGATCAGCAATAAGTCTTTATTTGGTGTTTTTCGCTTCGCAGGCTTCGGCCCGCGATGCCGCATCTGTTCTTTGCCGGACTGGTGGTCCTAGCGGAGGAATTCCACCCGATCCCATACCGAACTCGGCCGTTAAAGCCTCCAGCGCCTATGGTACTGCGTCTCAAGACGCGGGAGAGTCGGTCGCTGCCAGTCCTGCCAAGAACAGATGCCCGCCTTCACAAATACGAAGAGCCCCGCGATCGTAGGATCGCGGGGCTTTTTGTTTTTGACGTGCCTGCGCGAGAGCATAGGCACCAGGGAGATTCCATGCGCGTTTTCGACTTCACCCACGCGATCGTGCGCGAACCGTCGCGCAGCGTGGTCAATGGCCTGCGCGAAGACGCTTCCGCCACACCGGATTTCGAAAAGATCGCCGCGGAGCATCGCGCTTATGTTTCGGTCCTGGGCGATCTCGGTCTCGCCGTCGACGTGCTGCCGGCGCTCGAAGGGTTTCCCGATTCCGTCTTCGTCGAGGATCCCGCCTTCGTCCTGCCAGAAGGCGCCATTCTTTTGCGTCCCGGCGCGCCCTCGCGCGTGGGCGAGCGCGAAGAGATGCGCGATGTGTTGAAACGCCATTTCGGCCAGGTCCTCGAACTTGGCGAGAACGAATATGCCGACGGCGGCGATATCCTCGTCACGCCGCAAACGATTTTCATCGGGCTTTCCCAGCGCACCACGCGCGCCGGCGCCGAAGCGTTTTGCGACAAGCTCAAAGCGCTCGGCCGGGAGGCGCGCATCGCCCAAACGCCGGCCGGCACGCTGCATTTCAAGACGGCGTCGTCCCTGCTCGACGAAACCACCATCCTCTGCACCGCTGCGATGGCGCAAAGCGGCGTGTTCGAAGGCTTCCGCCTGATCGTCACGCCGGCCGGCGAGGAAGCCGCCGCCAATGCGCTGCGCATCAACGACACGATTCTCCTCGGCGACCGATTCCCGCGCACCGCCGAACTGATCCGCGCACTGGGCCTTTCCGTAAAGACATTGGCCGTTACGGAGATCGCCAAGCTCGACGCAGGCCTTTCCTGCATGTCGCTGCGCTGGTGAAGCGGAAGAGATGAAGCCGAAGACCGTCGTCGTTCACGACAAGATGCAGCGGAACTACCGCTACAAGCTGACGGAGCCGGCGGGCCGCAATTTCGATCCCGAATTCACGCCCGCGCTCACGCCGAAAGAGATGCTCGAAATGGGCGTCTTCGGCGGCAAATACATGACCGATTGCAAAAAGGAATTTCCCAAAAGCTGGTTCACCCACGCCAGGCTATCGCCGGAGGGGAAAGACCCCGAGCTCAACTTCTTCGGAGTCGATGCCTCAAAGCCGCTCTCTTACTGGAAGCGTAAGGGCTGGGTCCACGAAGACGATCCGCGCGGGTGGTTTCAGTGGTATTGCCGCTACTACATGGGACGTCGATCGATGGATGACGAGCGGCAGATCAAACGATGGCGGGCGATTCGACGGCACGTCGCGCAAATCCAAGCCGCGTGCCCCAAGCGCGCCCTCGACTGCCGGCCGCGGCAGCGCCAAGCCGTACTGCACTGGGCTTACGATTCGAGGAGGATTTAGCGTTTACTCAGAGGTAGCAATAGCGTTCGGCCACGGGATCATTCCTCGCCTCCACGTCGCGACCCGACGTCCGTGCGGGCGGGAGATCGCCAGGTGCGGATCGGTGATGGCGTCGCGTGG
>JAICLG010000286.1 GCA_025927515.1 Hyphomicrobium sp. | reverse complement strand
GATCCCGACGAAGAAAGGTCAGACGTTCTCGACCGCGGAAGATGGCCAGAACGCCGTGACGATCCGCGTCTTCCAGGGCGAGCGCGAAATGGCCGCCGACAACAAGATGCTCGGCCAGTTCGACTTGCTCGGCATTCCGCCCGCACCGCGCGGCGTTCCGCAGATCGAGGTCACCTTCGATATCGACGCCAACGGCATTGTCCACGTCTCGGCGAAGGACAAGGCGACCGGCAAAGAGCAATCGATCCGCATCCAGGCTTCGGGCGGCTTGTCCGACGCCGACATCGACAAGATGGTGAAGGATGCCGAATCGCACGCCGCCGAGGACAAAAAGCGGCGCGAGCTGGTCGAACTTCGCAACCAGACCGAAGCGCTGATCCATGGCACCGAGAAGTCGCTCACTGAGAACGCTTCGATCCCGGCCGTCGCCGCAATCAAGGACGAGGTCGAGAGCGCAATCTCGACCGCCAAGACCGCGATTGCAGGTGAAGACGCCGAAGCCATCAAGTCGGCAACGACGGCGCTAACCCAGGTCGCAATGAAGATCGGCGAGGCCGTTTATACCGCCAAGGGCGGAGCGGCGGGCGCCGAAGGCGAAGAACCGACAGCCGAGAAATCTGCTGATGGCGACGACGTCGTCGACGCAGATTTTGAGGAAGTCAAAGACGACAAGAAGAAATCGGCTTAAGGGTCGATTGCGAATTCAACGCCCTCGGACCACTGCGGCTTCCCTATTATAAGGGTCCGCGGCTGGCTCGAGGGCGAAAGAATGTAGTTGTTTATGCGATTACCGTCGCCGAGCTCGTTCAATTAAAAACAGGTAAAAGAACAGCGCACCCATGGCTAAGCGCGACTACTATGAAGTTCTGGGCGTCAAACGAAGCGCCACCGAGCAGGAAGTCAAAGGCGCCTATCGCAACCTTGCCAAAGAATTCCATCCTGACCGCAACGCCGGCGATAAAGAAGCCGAGCGCCGGTTCAAGGAAGTGAACGAGGCCTACGAGGCCCTCAAAGATCCGCAAAAGCGCGCCGCTTACGATCAATTCGGTCACGCCGCCTTCGAAGGCGGGATGGGCGGCCGCGGTCCCGGAGGTTTCGGACCGGACTTCGCCTCCTCGATGTCCGACATCTTCGACGACCTCTTCGGCGATTTCATGGGCGGCGGCAGACGGGGCCAAGGCGGCCGAGGTCGCACGGGCCGCGAAGCGGGCGCCGATCTGCGCTACAATCTGGAAATTACGCTGCATGAAGCTTTCGTCGGCAAGACCGCGCAGATCCGCGTTCCTGCCAGCGTCAAATGCGAAACATGCAGCGGCACGGGCGCGAAGCCCGGCACCAAGCCCAAGATTTGCGCCACCTGTGGCGGCATGGGGAAAGTCCGCGCCAGCCAAGGCTTCTTCACAATCGAGCGAACCTGCCCGGTCTGCCAGGGTCGCGGCGAGACGATCGACGATCCGTGCTCCGATTGCACCGGCACGGGCCGTGTGCAGAAGGAACGCACGCTCTCCGTCAATATTCCGGCTGGCGTCGAAGACGGCACGCGCATTCGCCTCGCCGGCGAAGGCGAGGCCGGACTGCGTGGCGGCACCCCCGGCGATCTCTACATTTTCCTGTCGATCAAGCCGCACGAATTTTTCCAGCGCGACGGCGCCGACATCTTCTGCAAGGTGCCGATTTCGATGACCACGGCGGCGCTCGGCGGCCAGATCGAAGTGCCAACGCTCGAGGGCACCACGCGCGTCAAGATCCCGGAAGGAACCGAGAGCCGCAAGCAGTTCCGCCTGCGCGGCAAGGGCATGCCCGTCTTGAGAGCCAAGATGACCGGTGACATGTACATCGAGGTCGACGTCGAAACGCCGAAGAACCTGACGCGGCGTCAGCGCGAGTTGCTCGAAGAATTCGAGCGCGCCAGCCACAAGGAAACGAGCCCCGAAAGCGCCGGCTTTTTCTCGCGCGTCAAGGAGTTCTTCGAAGGCAAGAGCGGCTAGGGGTCGGAGCCTCGGACGTCCGTCGCATCGGTCCAAACCTTGCCAACGGCCTGAAAGGCGTTAGGGTCCGCCACGCAAATCGCCAACTTCTCGTCCCCTCATCCGCCCCTTCGGGGCACCTTCTCCCCTCGAGAGAAGGAAGCGCACTTCTCCTCTCCCGCAACGGGAGAGGATGCCCGAAGGGCAGGTGAGAACTTCAAGTGCCTTAGACCGGACCTTCAGACCAGATGACAGACGCTTCCCCGCACGCCCCACGCCTGCTCTTCTTCGCGGGAAGCGCGCGGCAGAATTCATTCAACAAGCGCGTGGCGCGACTTGGCGCGGCCATCGCCGAAGCCAACAGCATTCCCTCGACTTTCGTCGATCTCGCCGACTATCCGATGCCGATGTACGACGGCGATCTTGAAGCCGCATCAGGCCCGCCTGAAAACGCCCGAAAGCTCAAAAACCTGATGAAGGCACATACGGGCATCTTCATCGCGAGCCCCGAATACAATTCCTCCTTTTCCCCGCTCCTCAAAAACGCGATCGACTGGGTCAGCCACATACGCGACGACGGCGAAGCGCCGCTCGAAGTTTATCGCACGCGGGTATTTGCGCTCGGCGCTGCATCGAATGGCGGAACGGGCGGTTTACGCGGACTCTCGCAACTGCGTCTGGTGCTGGAGCTCGGCACCGGCGCCCTTGTGCTGCCCGACCAGTTCCTCCTGCCGCGCGCCGCCGACGCCTACGATGAGCACGGACACTTGAAGAACAAGGACCAGCAGGAGCAATTGAAGAAAGTCATACAAAAGCTCGCCCGCGCCGCGCGCGTCCTGCATGGAGAGTGACGCCGATGACCGACGCCAAGGATAAGCTGATCGTTGCGCTCGACCTGCCGGCCTACGAAGCCGCTCGGGATTTGGTGAACCAGCTCGGCGATACCGTCACGTTCTACAAGATCGGCCTCGAATTGCTCTTTTCCGATGGCCTGACGTTGGCGCGCGAACTCAAGCAGGAAGGCAAGCGCGTCTTTCTCGATCTGAAATTCCTCGACATCGGCAATACGGTCGAACGCGCTGTTGCTTCTGCCGCGGACCTCGGCGTCGACTTCCTCACCGTGCACGGGCATGACACAAAAACGCTGAAGGCCGCCGTGCGCGGACGCGCCGGCTCGAATCTAAAGTTGCTCGCCGTCACCGTACTGACGAGCCTCGATCAATCCGATCTCGACGAGCAGGGGCTCTCGCTCACACCGGGAGAACTCGTTCTAAGCCGTGCCCAACTGGCAAAAAATGCCGGTATCGATGGCGTTATCGCCTCGGGCCAGGAAGCCGCTGCCGTTCGCGCCAAAACCGGAGCAGATTTCCTGATCGTCACCCCGGGCATCCGCCTACCAGGCGGCGACGCTGGCGATCAAACGCGGATCACGACGCCCGAGGATGCCCTCCGCGCCGGCGCCGACCACCTTGTCGTCGGCCGTCCGATCAACGCGGCGAAATACCCCAAAGCCGCAGCAGAAGCCTTCCTGCAACGCATTGCCTCGGCCTGATCGGTATCGAGAAGTTCGCAGCCTGACGAAGACCTCGCCACATCATCGCCCCGCTCCGACCACACCCAGCGCCAACTCCCCGTTTACCCGACGTTAACCGTCTCCGGAGCTAGGATATTCGTCAGCCCGGGGAACAGGTTAGACGGGGTTTACGACAGTATGCGTTGGCGTTCCACAAGGCGGGCAACCTGGCTCGCCGCGGCTCTATTCATCATGCTGGCGCTGCCGGTCTCCGGCCCCGCACGGGCAGGCGAAGCCGCCGCCGAGAAGCCGCTGCCCGCGACCACCGAAGCCGCGCTCATCATGAAGGACATCGTCCCCGAAGCCCCGATTTATATC
>JAICLG010000252.1 GCA_025927515.1 Hyphomicrobium sp. | reverse complement strand
GAGCGCCGACGCCTTTTCGCCAAACCCGCTCCCCGCGCCGAGATAGGGTGCCAGGGTGTGGCTTACGAATAGCAGGGCCCCAGCCATGGCAATGGTCGCGGCGATGATCAGCGGCACATTGCGCCGGAGCCTGCCATCCGCGACGAAATCCCGATGCTGGTGAAGCGTCGACCAGAGCAGATAGGCGTTGAGCCAGCCGCCAAACGTGGTCGCCATCGCGATGCCGAGTTGAGGCATGATTCTCAACTGCCGGAATAGAAAAAATAGACCGATCGAACCGATCGTATTGGCGGTCAGGCTGATCACCGCATAGCGCATCGGCGTTTTCGTATCCTCCCGCGCAAAATAGACGGGCGAAAAAACCTTGATCATCACGAAAGCCGGAAGCCCGAGCGCGAACATTGCGAGGAGCGCCGCTGTCGCGGCCGTGTCCGCCGGTTTGAATGCGCCGCGCTCGAACAGCACACGGACGATATCGGTCGGAATGATGGCAAGCGCCACCGCCGCCGGTATCGTAAGCAGCAACGCGAATTCCAGCGAGCGGTTCTGGCTGTCCATGACGCCTGCCGTATTGCCGTTACGCAATTGCCGCGCAACGTCCGGCAAGAGCACAATCCCGACGGCGACACCGACGATCGATAGCGGCAACTGGTAAACCCGGTCGGCATAGTAGAGCTGCGAAACGGCACCTGACTCAAGCGACGCAATGATCGTCCCGATGGCAATGTTGATTTGCGTCACGCCACCTGAAACCACGCCCGGAATGCCAAGACGCACGAGGTGGCGCATATCGCCGGTAAATCGCGGCCATCTGAGGCCAAGCGTCATTCCGGCCCGCCGCATACCCCAAGTGAGAAGCGCCAATTGCAGAAATCCGGCGACAAAAACCGCCCATGCCTGAATGACACCGGCTTCGGGCGCGCGCTTATAGCCGAGCCACAGTGAAACGAGAGTCGCAACGATCATCACGCTATTGAGAACGATCGACACCGTTGCGCTTTCGACGAAACGCCCGAGCGAATTCAAAACGCCCGACATCAGCGCCACGAGCGACATGCACAGGAGATATGGCATCGTGATGCGCGTCAGCAGCACGGAGAGTTCGAACTTTTCCGGCGTTGCATCGAAGCCCGGCGCCAAGCCGTACATGAGAAACGGCATCGCGAGCTCGGCGACGATCGTCACGATCAGCAAAACGAAGAGCAGCCCCACCATCGCTTCTTCGGCGAAACCACGCGCCGCGCCAGGGCCGTGGCCTTCGAGCTTCTTTGCAAAAATCGGGACGAACGCCGAGTTGAACGCGCCTTCTGCAAACAACCGGCGAAACAGGTTCGGAAAGCGGAAGGCGACGACGAACGCATCGGCAACCCAACCCGAGCCGAGCGTTGCCGCAATGAGGATATCCCGCACGAAGCCGAACATGCGGCTCAGCAGCGTCAATCCCCCGACGGTGGCGAATGATTTATAAAGCTTCATCGCGCAAGCGCCGTAGCGATGTTCTGTTCAGCACGCAAGCTTAGCTCCCTCGCAAGTCTGCACGACGCTCTTGAGCACGATGATCGCAGCGATGCCGATTGACCCACCCCCGAACAGCCCGTCCGCTGCTAGCCCCTCGCGACTTTCTTCGGCACCCCCGACCCGTCTCCCGTCATGACCGCCTTGAGTCGATCCCGTATTGTCGTCTGCCGCGCCGGATTGACGACTTGCTTGCCGACAAGATCGGTCACGTAGAACACGTCGACAGCCTTCTCGCCGAAGGTCGTCACGTGCGCGGAGGCAATATCGAGCGAGAGGTCTGAAAGTGCCGACGTCAGCTCGTAAAGGAGGCCCGGCCGGTCGCGACACGAAACCTCGATCACCGTCAGCCGCTCGGAGATGGCGTTGTTGATAATGACCTCGGGTTCGACGGTGAAAGCTTTGACACCACGAGCCGCTGCCTTCCGGCGCGCCAATAATACGGGAAGCCGTTCCTTGCCGCTCAAGACCTGCTCGATCGTTTTAGAAACGCGCTGCACGCGACGCCACTCGTCTGCGTCGTCGCTGAATTCCCGATTGAGCAAGAAGGTATCGAGCGCATATCCGTCGCGCGTCGTCGTGATGTGCGCGCCGGCGATGTTGGCGCCCGCAGCCGCACACGCGCCGGCAAAGAGCGACAATAGCCTTGCATGATTTGGCGCAAAGACCGTCAACTCGGTTATGGCCGTAAACGCATCGGTTTTCACCGATGTCGCGAACTTGGTACGTGAGCGCATGGCCTCGCGAACGACATTCGCATGCACCACCTGTGTCGCGGTATCCGTCCGCAGCCAATAGTTCGGATAATTTCTGGCGATGAAATCATCGACGTCGCTTTTGGGCCAATCCGGAAGCGCTTCACGCAACGCGATCAAAGCCTGATCGATACGTTCGCTGCGTGGTATCTGCGTATGTCCACCGGCAACGAGAGGCTCCGTCTCATGATAGAGCGTGCGCAGCAACTGCCCCTTCCATCCGTTCCAGACGCCGGGGCCGACCGCCATGATATCGGCAGAGGTCAACACGAGGAGCAGCTTCAGCCTTTCCGGGCTCTGCACGATATTGGCGAACGCGCGGATCGTATCCGGGTCCGAAACGTCCCGCGAATGCGCAAAGTTGCTCATCGTCAGATGTTCCTGGATGAGCCAGGCGACGAGTTCCGTTTCGGTTGCCGTCATGCCTAGACGACGGCAGACCTTGCGCGCGACGCGGGCTCCGACCAGCGAATGGGCTTCCTTCCGGCCCTTGCCGATGTCGTGCAGGAAGGCGGCGACGAGCAACGCACGCCGGTTTTGGATTGACGGAAAAATCGCGGTCGAAAGCGGCAGCTCGGCCGCAAGTTCTCCGCGCTCGATGGCCGCGACATTGCCGAGCGTCCGGATCAGATGCTCATCGACCGTGTAATGATGATACATGTTAAATTGCATCATCGACACGATACGTCCGAACTCCGGAAGAAAGCGGCCCAGCACGCCGGCTTCGTTCATGTGCCGGAGCGAAGTTTCCGGGTTGCTCTTGGCCGTCAGGATCGACAGGAAGATGTGGTTCGCTTCCGGATCGTTCCTGAGCGTATCGTCGATGAGCCGCAGCGATGCGCGCAGCACCCGCACAGCGCCTGGATGCAGATAGGTGCCCATGCTGGCGGCTTGCGCGAAAAAGCGGATCAGATTGACCGGATCACGCGTAAAGACCTCAGGATCAGCCACATTCAGCCGATCATTATCAATGCGGAAATCGGTTCTCTGCCTTACCTCGCGCCGCGTCTTCCAGTTGAGCGGGTTGATAAGACGCTTGTACGTCGGCGTGGACTTCAGCTGCTGCATTTCGAGCGCGCCGCAAAGGATGGTCGTCAGATCGCCGACATCCTTCGCAACGAGAAAGTAATGCTTCATGAACCGCTCGACGGCGCGCATTCCTCCGCGGCTCGTGTAGCCGAGGCTTTGGGCCATCGCCGGCTGCACCTCAAAGGAGAGAACTTCTTCAGCGCGACCCGTCAGAAAATGCAAAAAGCAGCGGACACGCCACAAGAAGTCCTCGCAGCGGCGGAACGTCTGCACTTCCTCCGGCGTAAAGATGCCCGCTTCGACCGCCGCCGAGCCGACCTCTTGCCCGAAAATATATTTTGAAAGCCATTGCAACGTGTGCAGGTCGCGCAAGCCGCCCTTGCCGTCCTTGATATTGGGTTCGACCTTGTAACGGCTTTCCCAGGCGCGCCGCACACGTTCATCACGCTCGGCCATCTTGGCGTCGATGAATTGCCGCGCTGTTCCACTGACCACCTCGGCCCGAAACCGATCCTCAAATTCCGCGAACAGCTGAGCGTCGCCAAGGATGAGACGCGAATCGAGAAGCGCCGTTCGAATGGTGATGTCGGCATACCCGAGCTTCACGCATTGCTCGACCGTGCGCGTGGCATGCCCGACTTTGAAGCCGAGATCCCACAGCAGATACAGCATGTATTCCGCGACGCTCTCACCCCAAGGCGTCTGCTTGTAGGGCAGGAGAAAGAGCAGATCGATGTCCGATCCTGGCGCCAGCAGCCCGCGTCCATAGCCGCCGGTCGCAACGATTGCCATGCGTTCGGCATCCGATGGATTCGTCGCTCGATAAACATGGCACACGGTATAATCATAAATGAGCCGTATGAGTTCGTCCTGAAAGAGACTGAGGCCCGCCGCGCAACGCCGGCCGTTGCCATCAACTTCGAGCGCGTTCTGAGCCGACTCCCGCCCAGTCTTCACCAGCTGCTTCAGGTACTCGAGAACCTTGGGTCTCGCGTCGGCAACCGAGGTACCGGTGTTGAAGATCTTCGTCAGGTCGCGACGCACCGCGAGCGTGTCGAAATACGGCGGTGGAACCAGCTTGCTCAGCGTGTCCTGGGTCAAAGCTTCGACTTCTTCACTGTTTCTGCGAGCGCCTTGAGTTCATAAATCTTCTCGAGCGCAGCTTTCGGCGACAATTCG
>JAICLG010000259.1 GCA_025927515.1 Hyphomicrobium sp. | reverse complement strand
TGGTGAGCTGCGGATCCTTGCCGTGAAAAATGCTCGCTTGTTGGAGGACGGACAGGGCTTTTTCTTTCTCTCCGAGTGCCTTCAGGTCTTTGGCGTAGTTCAACGCCGGTTGCAGTTCCATCGGCTTCTTGGCGTACTCCTTGCCCCAGTAGATCGTCGCCTTCTGCAGTTCGGTCTGCGGTTCGGGCGCCGACGTATCGGTGCTATTGGTGGTTACCGGCTTGAGTGCGATGTCCTGCAGCAAGCTCGGCGACGCCGAGCATGCACCAAGGAGCAGGGAGGCTGTCAGGCTTGCGACTATCCCGAAGCGCCGAGACATGGCCGGTTCTGAGAACAGGTGGCGGGGGCGCGCGATGCGCTTCATTACAGTCTCCGTCGGGCCAAGATTCGCGGCCCAAATGCGCCGAATCTGCGAGACCGTCAGTTTCCGGGCCAGCCGTCAATAAACGCTTAAGGATCGGTTGCGGTCTGTGATAGCTGATGCAACCCCTACATCCCGGGATCGCGCCAGCTTGCAGCCTGCGGCGGACTCTGTTGGATGAGCTTGAGAATTTCTATCGTTGCGAGAGGTCTAATGGTCGAAACAACAGCTTGGTCCGTCAAAGACGTATTCGTGCAAGGACCTCAATCGGCTGCCGACGTGCCGATCCATTTCGCGCGCTCAGCCAATCCGGCTGCGCTCGTTGGGCTCGACGATCATCAAAAGGCCTGGCTCGCGGCGCAGACCTTTTCCGGCGCTGCGAAGCGGCATGTGCTCATTCCCGGTTCGGACGGGACGATTGCGTCGGTCGTTTTTGGATTGGGCGACGGGCACCAAGGAGAACCGAGCGGGCCCTCCGAAATGCTCACGGGGTTATTGTCTGCGACTTTGCCCGCCGGCACCTATCGCTTTGCATCCGATCTTGACGAAACCTTCCTGGCTCAGCTTGCCTGGGCGCTCGGAGCTTATTCCTTCTCGCGATACAGGAATAAAAAAGACGGCGGCGAGCGTGCGAAGCTTCGGCTCGGCGGCGCCGATGCTGCACGCGTCATCAACACGGCGGAGGGCGTCTGGTTCGGTCGCGACCTGATCAATACGCCGGCTTCTGACATGGGGCCCGCAGATATCGAAGCCGCAGCACGATTGCTCGCCGAGCGGCACGGCGCTTCGGTTTCCGTCATCGCGGGCGACGACCTGATCGCTCGAAACTTCCCGATGATTCATGCTGTCGGCCGGGGCAGTCCACGGGCGCCGCGGCTGATCGACCTGACCTGGGGAGCTGCGGGCGCACCGAAGATCACGCTGGTCGGCAAGGGTATATCCTTCGATACCGGCGGCCTCGACATCAAGCCGCCGAGCGCGATGCTTCTCATGAAGAAGGACATGGGTGGCGCCGCAACAGCGCTTGCTCTCGCGCATATGATCATGGGCCGGGGATTGAAATGCCGGTTGCGCGTTCTCATCCCGACGGCTGAAAATTCGGTCAGCGGCGACGCCTTCAGGCCGGGCGACGTTCTGCCGAGCCGCGCCGGTTTGAATGTCGAAATCGGCAACACCGACGCGGAAGGCCGTCTCGTGCTGGCCGATGCGCTGGCGCTTGCCGATAGCGATCAGCCCGACAGCATATTCGTTTTCGCGACGCTGACGGGTGCTGCCCGCAGTGCGCTCGGACCGGATCTGCCGGCGTTCTTCACCGACGACGAAGCCCTGGCGCAAACGCTTCCGCCGCTCGCCGCCACGATCGGTGATCCGCTGTGGCGCTTGCCACTATGGGACGGATATCGCCGTCATCTGGATAGCGATATCGCGGACATCAATAACGTCTGGGAATCGCCGTTCGCCGGTGCCATTACCGCGGCGCTGTTCTTGAAGCGCTTCGTCAAAAATGCTCGCCGTTTCGCCCACTTCGACCTCTATGGGTGGCGTCCGGCGGCGCGGCCGCTTGGCCCGAAAGGGGGAGAGCCGCAAACGGCGCGCGCGGTCATGGAACACCTGAGACGGGAGCTGGCGGCGTGACGGCTACGGTTTCGAACGGCATGGGAGGCACTATCGATCCACGACGCCACGCCTTCCGGCCTGATCTTGCAGCGAAGACACTGGAAGGGGTCGTCAAAGCCGAGCGCTACGCTGCGGGTGAGCCGGCAATCGTCGTGCGGGCGGCCGTTCCGTTGCGGAAATTGCCGGACGCGTCGAGGGCTTTCGAGACGGAAGCGCTGTTCGGAGAGCCGGTCACGATCTTCGATGAGGCGAACGGTTGGGCCTGGGTCCAGCTTATGCGCGACGGCTACGTCGGCTACATGCCGGCCGATGCCTTGCGCCGCGGCGTTTCACATCCGACCCATCGAATCCAGACGCTCGGAACGTTTCTCTACAGTGCGCCGGACATCAAGTCGCCGCCCATCATGCATCTGTCGATGAATGCGCTATTGTCGGTCCGGGCCGGGGACGAGCGGTTTCTTGAACTCAGTGGCGGCGGTTTCGTTTTTAGCCGCCATGCAATGGCCATCGAGCGCAATGCGAGGGATTTCGTCGAGATTGCCGAACGGTTCGTCGGCACACCTTATCTTTGGGGCGGCCGCAGCCACATCGGCATCGATTGCTCCGGCCTCGTTCAGGCGTCTTTGTTTGCGGCGGGTTTCGCAGCGCCCCGCGATACGGACATGCAGCAGGCGGAACTGGGAAAAGGTGTTATCGTCCGTGACGAACTCGAAGACCTTGCGCGCGGTGACCTCGTGTTCTGGAAGGGCCATGTCGGAATTATGATCGACGGTGTGCTCATGGTGCACGCGAATGGGCATCATATGCTCGTTGCCGTCGAGCCGCTGCCCGAAGCCGCGGACCGTATCAGGAAGAAGGGTGCAGGCGATATCGTTGCGGTGAAACGCCTTCCGCGGCCTTCGTTCGGTTAGCGTCTGTAAGGCAGGAAAGGAAACGTTTGGCGCTCTTCCGATTGTTCCAGCGCATGCAGCGACCGTTTCAGAACCGTGTGGTGTCCTAGCCAATCCCAGCCTTCGGATATTTCGACGCGCATTGCGATGGCGATAAGCACGCCCGTCAACGTGTTGCGCGTCTCGATCCTGTCGACTCGCCCTGCTGATATGGCTTTCACGAGTTTAAAAAACAGGTCGAATCGCTCGATGGGTTTCTTTTCGAAGTGTTGTCCGCCGAGGTCGAGATCGAATGTTTGATTGCGGTGGATCAGCAGTTCGAATGGACATGCGTTTGGAAAATGCGGCTGGACGGACATTCGCCAATATTTCTCTGACGCGCTGATTTCGATATCAGCGCAATCGCGCATTTCGGCAGCCCAGGCCTCGAGTTCGATCAGCGTCTGTTCGAGCCGTTCTCGGAAAACGTCGTCGGGGAGCATGTGACCGGTCTCAGATGGGATTGGGTATCCGAGGATAGCTTATCCGTACGCGCCGAAATAGCGGCAAGCGAGCAACAAAAAAGACCGCGGACTTGGGAGCCGCGGCCTTCGATGGTGTTTCGGCGTTAAAGTACCCTAGGCGCTCAACGGCAAACCCAGATGTACTCGTCGTAGCGCGGCGACCAGCGCCAGCACGGGCCGATACCGTATGCGAACCACTGGCCGTGCCAGAACCGGCGATGATGAGAATAGTGATGGCCATGGCCGCGACGGATATGATGGTGTCCGCGGTGATGGTCGCCGCGGTGGTCGCGGCTGTGATGATGCCCGCGGTCGTGGGCAGCGTGGTGATGACCGCGTGCGTGATGGCTGGCGCTATGGTGATGGCCATGATGCCCGCCATGGTCGGCCGACTTTGCCTCAGCAGTCAACGGCATGAACAGCGCGGCTGCGATTGCGGCAACGAATGTGAGACTTCGCAACAAGTGTTTCACTCCTATTTGCATCGTTTTCTGGGGGAATGTGGCTATATCCAAACCGCTAGCAGATCGAGGAGAAGGTCGAATGGGAAAACTCCAGACTGCCTAACGGGGCTCTAACGACGGTCCCCAATTAGCTATTGCTATCGAGGAGCCGTACTTCACCGACTCCAATTCGGCAGTTATTCCAATTCGTTCAATTGCTCAATATGGAAGATATTCGCACCACGCCTTTACTTCCGTTTCATCGATGTGGAAGTTTCATATGCAATAGTCTTGCTTCGGAGCGACGAAAATCCTTTTATTTTCGTTTTCAGGCATGGCTTTAGGAAAGGCGATATGAGCACAGGACGCGCTCGGAGCGGCGCAGCAAATGCGACGAATGCCTCGGAGTGGAGCGACGCTTCACCTCATCAATCGCGATTTGCCCAAGGCGACGATGTTCGACTCAATTTTCTCGATTGGGGCGGCAACGGCGCGCCGCTTGTCTTGATTCACGGGATCGCGAATAGTCCGCACATCTTCGATGATCTTGCGCCATT
>JAICLG010000298.1 GCA_025927515.1 Hyphomicrobium sp. | reverse complement strand
TCAACAAGGTGCCGCCGGGACGCAGCGCGATCGCTTAGTCACGCCGAGGCCATGGAGGGAGAATCCAAAATGCGAGTTCTGCATGTCGTCCGCCAATTTCATCCTTCGATTGGCGGTCTCGAAGGGGTCGTCCATGATTTGAGTGTTGAACAGCGGCGGGCGGGGATCGAAGCGGACGTGCTGACGCTCAATCGCGTATTTGGCGATCTCAATAGCAGGCTCCCGGAAAACGAGGTCGTTGATGGCGTTCCCGTCCGTCGCATCGAGTACGTAGGATCGAAACGCTTCCCGATTGCTCCTAGAGTTCTTTTTCATCTCAAGCCATACGACGTGATTCACGTGCATGGCCTAGATTTCTTTTGCGACTATCTGGCGCTGACGGCGCCGATACATCGCAAACCGCTCGTGCTCACGACGCATGGCGGCTTCTTTCACACGGGCTTCGCACGTAGGCTCAAGCACGTCTATTTCAAGACAATCACCCGCCGGACGCTCAGAAACTACAAGCGTGTGTTCGCCTGCAGTGCATCCGATGCGGACACATTCCGCACCATCGCCAAAGACCGCGTCCAACATATCGACAACGGAGTGGATATTGAAAAATTCGCGGCTGCATCGTCGCCCGCATTCAAGCCGTCGTTCGTTTGCTTCGGCCGCATCGCTTCCCACAAGGGGCTTGAGCGCGCCATCGATACCGTCGAAATCTTGCGGACGCAGTTTCCCAAAGCCGAACTGCAGATAATCGGAAACGATGCGGACGGCACGCTTCCGCGGTTGCGCGCCAAGTACGCCGAACTCTTGCGGCAGGGCTCGGTCAAGATCAAGACCGGCCTCAGCGACGCTGCCATCGCTCATTCTTTGAAGGAATGCAGCTTTTTCATTAGCGCCTCCGAATACGAAGGGTTCGGCTTGGCGCTCGTCGAGGCGCTATCAGCGGGCCTTATTCCGATCGTCAATCGGATTCCCAGCTTCGAGCAAATCATCGCGGGAGCAGGCGTAGGGCACGTCATCGATTTTAGCGATCCGCAACACGCCGCACGTGAGATCGCTCCAATCGTCGAGAGAACGGCCACTCAATACGCCGAGCGACGCGAGCGCGCGATGGCATCTGTCGAGCCTTATGGCTGGCGACGAGTCGAGCAACGGTTTCGATCTGAGTACGAAAAAATCCTCGGGCTCAAGCGGCGCACCATTCTTGGCGTCAACTTCGAACCCATGAAACGCATGCAAGCCGTGAAGAAGATCGATAGCGAATTCGAGCGCGGCGGCACGCTTCGTGTCGCATTCGCGAACGCGCACACGCTGACTTTATCGAAAGGCAACACGGAATTTCGCGAAGCCCTCAATCGTTTTCTTGTCCTCAATGATGGCGTCGGAGTCGATCTCGCGAGCCGTCTCAAGTTCGGCACGAGCTTTCCGGAAAATCTCAACGGCACCGATTTCGTGCCTTACTATCTCAATCACACGCGGCATAAGCTTCGGATCTTTCTCGTCGGATCGCGGCCGGAGGTGGTGAACGAAGCGGCGCGCCGCTTTGCCGCCATCTGGCCGCAACACCAAATCCTCGGCGCCTGCGACGGCTATTTCCATAGTGAGCAGCACGTCGAGAACATTTGCCGCCTCATCAAGGATGCGAAGGCCGATCTCCTATTGGTCGGGCTCGGCAATCCGCTGCAGGAGATGTGGATCGCCGACCGCGCTGGGGCCACAGGAGCGCGACTGCAGATGGGCGTGGGGGCGCTTTTTGATTTTACATCGGGCCGCGTATCACGCGCCCCAAACTGGGTTCGGCGTCTGCGTTGTGAATGGGTCTATCGGTTGGCGCGTGAGCCGCGGCGCATGTTCTCCCGTTATGTCCTGGGCGGCCTCATGTTCATGGGGTACGTGCTGGGTGATCGGCGAATTTGCCAGTCGCCATGATGCGAAGCAACGGCAACGACAATTGGCTCGCGTACCAGGCAGCCTCGGTCTCGACGAGCGACGAAAAATTCCGTGTTGCGCCGGCGCTCGTTGTAATCGCCAGCATGACCTTCAACGTGGCACTGGCTTTCGCCAACGGGCACGTCATGAACGTCCCGACAGCACTCGTCATCGCAGCGCAAGCATCTTTGACCGCAGCCGCGCTCGGCCTCGCGCTCTTGGCGTGGAAGCCGCAAATGGAAGCGTCCGTAGCGTTGCTCGCCTTATTTGGATTGTTTGCGGCCTTTCGCGGCCTGCTCATGGCGCAGCCGGATCCGAAGCTTTTGAGTGACGTCGCGATCATTCCAATTTTCATGATGCTCGGCATGGCGTTCGACGACCGCAATCTCGGACGGGCCGTGCTGGTGCTGCATACGATCGTGTTCGCTGTATTTCTACTCGAAGTGCTGGCGCCGCATGCTTATTCAGAACTGCTCCATATTCAGGAGTATTACATCAAGACGCGCGGCAATAAGATCGACCAGTTTTATAATACCAATTCCGAACTGTTCATCAGCGCCACCCGACCCGATTCGCGGCTCTTTTCATTCGTGGACTGGCCACGATCGTCATCGATCTTTCTCGAGCCGGTGTCGCTTGGAAATTACTGCAGCATCATCGTCGCTTTTGCGTGCTCATGCATCAGGCGCCTCGGCTGGGCATCGGTCGCCTATCTGATGATTACGACGGCGGCGATGCTGGTCGGTTGCGACGGCCGGCTTGGAACGGCGACGTGCGTTCTGATCATTGTCGTATGCGCGATCGGCCCATTGTTGCCTCCGCGATCGGCCGTTCTTTACCTGCCCGTGACGATTGTCTTTGTCTTCGCACTCGTCATCGGCGCTGGCTTGGAGCCGGGCAGCGACGATTTCCCTGGCCGTCTCGCTTACACCGTTGATTTACTCCACAGCTACGGCGTCGCCGAGTACCTCGGCTTTTCAAACGAGTTCCTCGGAAAAGCCATGGATGCGGGCGTCGCATATCTGATCACGACGCAATCGCTTCCAGGCCTGCTCTTGCTTTGGACCTACATCGGTTGGGGCACGCGGGAAGATACACCGGAGCAGGTGCGCTTTACGCACGCGTTGTCCCTCTACTTAGCGCTGTCGATGATGGTCAGCTACTCGTTCCTATCCATCAAGACAGCTGCCTTGTTGTGGTTCATCCAGGGAACCTTGCAATCTGCCTCTGCGCGCGAGGAAACCCGCCGATTTGCGAATCCGAATGCGGATGAACAGAAGGGCATGGCACCAACGGAGAGAAGCTTATGGGCGCGATGATCTCGCTTATCGTCTGCACGCTGGGCCGAAAAGTTCCGCTACGCCGTCTGCTCACATCGCTTTCCGAGCAGAGCTACAGTCCATTCGAAATCATCATCGCGGATCAGAATCCTTCAGGCTATCTCGATTCCTTGCTCGACGCCTTTCCATGCCTTCCGATTGTTCGCGCTCGTTCGGAGAGAGGCCTTTCTCGCGGCCGCAATGTCGGATTGAAACGTGCCTCCGGATCAATCATCGGCTTCCCCGATGACGACTGCTGGTACGATCGTCACGTGCTTCCATCTGTCTGCAGCTTCTTTGCTGCAAATCCGGAGAACGATCTTCTGTCCGGCCGGACGCTTGATGCAGACGGCAATGAGAGCCTCAATCGCTATGCGGCCGAGAGCGGGCCAATAACGCGTGCAAACGTGTTCAC
>JAICLG010000106.1 GCA_025927515.1 Hyphomicrobium sp. | reverse complement strand
TCGGCTTCGAGGAAAACGGTCAACAGCTCTACGCCGAGAGCGATATGACGATGGTTCCCGATCTCGCGACCATCCGGCCCGCACCGTGGGCATCGAGCCCAACGGCTCAAGTCATCCATGACGCGCTTTGGCAGGACGGCAGCCCCGTTGAAATCGCGCCGCGCAACGTCCTGAAGCGTGTCGTCGAACTCTACGAGAAAGAGGGATGGCGGCCTGTCGTTGCGCCGGAACTCGAATTTTATCTGACGAAGACCAATCCCGATCCCGATTACCCGCTCGAACCGCCGACCGGCCGTTCAGGCCGTCCTGGTGCCGGTCGCCAAGCCTACAGCCTCGGCGCGGTCGATGAGTACGACAAGATCGTCGACGACATTTATGATTATGCCGAGCGGCAATATCTGAAGATCGATACGATCATTCACGAAGGCGGCGCCGCGCAGCTCGAAATCAATCTTCTGCATGGCCATCCGGTCGATCTCGCGGATCAGGTCTTTCTCTTCAAGAGAACCATTCGCGAAGCCGCATTCACGCATAATTGCTACGCGACGTTCATGGCGAAACCGCTCGCCAATGAACCGGGGAGCGCCATGCACGTCCACCAGAGCGTCGTCGACACCAAGAGCGGCAAGAACATCTTCACGCTCGGGAATGGCGAGCCGAGCAAGCTTTTCTTCCACTTCCTAGCTGGGCAACAAACTTATCTTCCTTCGGCGATGTGCCTCATCGCGCCTTACGTCAATTCATACCGCCGCCTCGTTCCGAACGGAGCAGCACCGATCAACGTTGAATGGGGTTATGACAATCGCTCCGCCGGTCTGCGCGTTCCAGTTTCCGACGATAACGCGCGCCGCGTCGAAAACCGGCTCGCCGGCGCCGACTCCAACCCTTACCTTGCGCTCGCCGCGAGCTTGGCGTGTGGCTATCTCGGAATGAAGGGCGCCATCGAGCCCCGCGCCGCCGTCGTTGGCAACGCCTATCGCAACAGTCACCAGTTGCCGCGCGGACTGCTGGAGGCATTGACCGACTTCGAGGAAAACACGCACCTGCACGAGGTCCTGGGCAAACGCTTCTGTCATATCTACCTGGCGCTGAAACGCAGCGAATTCGAAGAATTCATGCGCGTCATCAGCCCTTGGGAACGCGAGCATCTGCTATTGAGCGTGTAAAGCTGCTCGTATCGGCCCATTGGATCAGGAATGGAGGAGCACCCCATCCCGTTCCGAAACAGTACAAACGGAAATTTAATCCTACTACAGATTAATCAACAAAATGAGGGAACGGGCGCATTGATTCAAATTACGTCGAATAACATGTGATAGTAGCAAGGGAGGGCACAGAGAGCCGGAGTATCAAGATCGCCGGCAATCCTGATCGCCAGAGATTTCAGCTATCTTCAGATCGCCCATCCTTGCCGGCGACAATTGATGAGAGCCCGAATTTAAGATGAGCACCACTACGGAAATGGACGCAGCCGCCGCTGGAACCATCCTTTTCGTCGATGATGAGCCTCTCTCTCTGAAATATTTCAAGGCCTCAGTCGGCAGGTACGCGAATGTCGTCACCGCGAATACCGCAGAAGCGGCGATGAAAATTCTCGAAGCCGAAGGCGATGCGATTTCCGTCGTCGTCAGCGATGAGCGCATGCCGCGCGATAATGGCGTTTCTTTCCTTAGTAACGTCCGGAAATCCTGGCCGTCGACGGTTCGCATTCTGACCAGTGCTTACGCCAATATCGATTTGCAGCAGGCAATAAACGGCGCAGCCATCCATCGCTTTCTCCCCAAGCCCTGGGATCTCGACGAATTGTGCGCAGCTATGCAGGAGGCGCTGCATGCCGAGCGCGCTGGCGAGATGCGAGCTGAACCCCACGAAGAGATTCAAGCCGACGCCGAAAATGCCAGCCTCGAGCTGCTTGCCGTCCTCACGCAGGAACTCCTCCGTCCACTTCAGGCGCTCGACGCGGAGGCGCTAAAGCTTTCCACGCTGTCCGGCCTGCCGTCCACGCTTCGGCTTCCGCAGCAGCAATCGCAGAGCACGGCTTGGTCAGCGCAGTTCTGCAGCGGCACGATCGCGGCCGCAGCCGATCAGATCCGCCGCGACATCGCCCATTGCAGAGCGTTGGCAGAGCCTATCGCCGGCTTGGCCGAGAGCCTGTGCGAGCCGATCAGCTCGAAAACTTATTCGATGGCAGAAACGGCCACGGAAACCCTGGAAAAATTCGCCCGGAATTCCAGCGCTCGGACACTCGAACTGGACGCAAGAAAGGACTTCCAGTACCGCGCCCCAAAACAGATCGTTTCCTTTGTTCTCCGAGCCATACTGCAACGCACAATAATGCAGTCCTTCGGACCCTCGACCATAACCATCGAGCTCATGCCGGCTGAAGATTACAACGAAGTGCGGATCACGGGCGCCCTGTTCGATCGCAAGCAGGATCGCGAAAGCCAATTTGAACGGGCGACCCGCAGCGCGCTCTGGGCGTTTGGGGGCGAACTGTTGCTCACCGACGACACAACCGCCGGGATAGGATCTGCGTCGATCCGCCTCCCTAAGCTCGTGAGCCGAGCTGCTCGCGCAAGTCATTAACAAAACTTAAAAATTTGATCTAAACGGGATCTTAATACCGCGCCCCAAAAATGGACGCCTGTGGTAAGGTTGATGCAACAGGCCACATTTCAGGGATGGGAGCGGATCATTGCGTATCGAGCGAGATATCGACCGCACGGTCTCCTTTAGAAGCAGTCAAGGGTCCGTAGTACGGGGCACGCTGAGCAAGCTCTCAAGGCAGAACATTGTCTTTGAGATCTACAATCCTTTTTCGCCGATCCAGACGAGCGAGGTGCTGAGCGATCTAAGGGTGCGCCGCGGCAAAGACATCGTTTACGAGGGCGATGCCGTCGTTACGGGGGTCGTAACAACCAGCATCCTGGTCGTCGTCTCGGCGACGCTGGTAAATAAATGGTCGGCGCTGGATACGCTTCCCTCCGAACCAACCTGCTTGAAATCCGAGGCCGCGCACTTCGTCAACGAATGGGAGCGCCTCAACAAGCTCGATCCCAATTATCAGCTCAAGGTCGCCGACCTCAGATCTTTCCTGAGTGATCTCAGCTTCTGGCTCGATCAGGTGGACCTCGCCGCGGAAGGCGAACCCGGCGCAACGCCCATCCTCCTTGATGCGGAACGCTTCGAGGAAATCAAAAGCCCGGTCATGCCGCGCCTAACGGGCCTTTTCATGGAGCTGGAAGAAGCCTGCCGTCAGCTTGAGGTCGACGAGGTCGAAAACCATAAACAATTGGCTCAGCGCGACCTCTTGCCGTTGATGATGGCATCGCCCTTCTTCAATCGCGTCTACTCGAAGCCGCTCGGCTATGCCGGCGACTACGAGATGGTCAACATGATGTTTCGCAAGGAGCGCAGCGGCAGGACGACCTATGCGCAAATCGTCAACGACTGGCTCTTGAACGGTGGGCCGCCCCAGGCCCATCGCAATCGAATCTTCATGCTCGAGAAAATGCTCGAGAGCGCGGCCGAAGAAGCCCACTTGACCAACAAATGCCCGCGCATCCTGAACGTCGGCTGCGGCCCCGTGCAGGAGCTCCAGCTGTTCATCGAAAAGAACAAATCGGCCCACCGCTTTTCGTTCGACCTGCTCGATTTCAATGCCGAAACGCTGGCGTACGCCAAACGTCAGATCGAAGCCATTTCGGCCGGACGCAGCGAGGCTCCGAAGGTCACCTACATTCTTAAAACCGTACAGGAACTATTGCGCCAAGCCATAGAAATGCCTGCCAATTCGCAGAGCTACGACATCATCTATTGCGCCGGTCTCTTCGATTATCTGTCGGATCGCGTCTGCGCCAAGCTCGTCAAGCTTTTCTTCCAGTGGTGCGAACCGGGCGGGCGGGTTATCGTCACAAACGTCCATTCCTCGAATCCTGTGAAAGGATTGATGGAGCATGTCATGGAATGGCACCTAGTGATGCGCGACGAGTCAGATATGTTGCGTCTCGCACCAGAAAACGAATCGGCGAAAATTTACACGGACGAGACCGGCATTAACGTCTTTCTCGAGATCGTTAAGCCAACAACCTAGACTGATGGACGACAAGTTAGACCTTCACCACGCCTTTGAAGCGGATGAACACGAGCTTCGATTAAGGCAGTCGAAGGTTGCGTGCATTCTCGGAATCGTCCTTATCCCCGCCGGGGTCTTTCTCGATTACATCTCATATCCTGACCAGCTTATTTCGCTGGCCGCGATACGGTTTGTCGCGGCTGGCCTGATAGCAATAATCTACGGGCTGCATTTCTGGGACAGAACCGCGGTCCACGTTCGCTATCTCACGATGGCCGGACTCCTCATTGCCGTCACCTCGATCGCCTCGATGATCGCGATGACCGACGGTGCGGTGTCGACATATTATGTTGGCTTCTTTCTCATTCTTTTCGCTGTCGGCGTTCTGGCTCCGATGCAGCCGTTCGAAGCTACGCTGCTCTGCATTTCAACGGTGGTCATCTACATCGTCGGTTGTTCATTCGTCTCCAATGCTCACATCGCGCGCACCGCATTGTTGAACAATCTCTACTTTCTCGTTCTGACGTGCATCATCTCGATCACCGCCGTGCACTTCAATTATCGTCGCCGGTTCAACGAATTCCGGCTGAAGTTCAAACTCGCTGCCCAACACCAGGAGCTCTCTGCGCTCGATCGGTTGAAGTCGCAGTTCTTCGCGAACGTCAGCCACGAATTGAGAACGCCGTTGACGCTAATATTGGCGCCCGTCGAAAAGCTCAAAGCCGACGTTGCGACCCTGGGCCCGCACACGAACGAGTTGCTCGACGTCATCGAGAACAATGCGCTCCGGCTCTTGCGGCTTGTCAATGATATACTGAGCCTCGTTCGCCTTGAGGAAGGCCGCGCTTCTCTCGCGAAAAAATCGACGGATATGGCGCACTTCCTCAGTCACACCACTGCTTCGATGAAGCATCTGGCGGCGATGAAAGAGATCAGCCTCAACCTCGAGGAACCGCAAGGCGACCTTCACATCAACGCCGACCCCGACGCGCTCGAAAAGATCGTCGGCAACGTCATCGCCAATGCGATAAAGTTCACGCCTCCGAAAGGCCGAATCGACGTTTCCGCGGCTCAGGAAGGCGATATGGTGACGGTCCGGATATCCGATACCGGCATTGGCATTCCCCCAGAGCAGTTGCCGCATATTTTCGATCGGTTCTATCAAGTCGACGGTTCAGCCACGCGCCGGCATCAGGGCTTGGGCCTGGGCCTCGCCCTTGTGCGCGAGCTGATCAATAGACACGGCGGCGATGTCACGGCCTCAAGTGACTCGGGCAACGGCACGACGTTTGTTTTACGTTTTCCTCACGCTGGATGCGATACCCAGCAGGGCATGGAAAACAGCGAGCCAACTCCCGATCGTTTGGCAAACGATCCGTTGCGCACGTTCGATCGCAAAGCCTCGATCCGGGCAATTACCGAACCTGCGCCTGCTCTATCCCGCACACTTCCCGAAGCCACGGCGCCGGATAACGACGACGACGCATCATTGCCGCTCCTCCTTGTCGTCGATGATGAGCCGGATATGCGCCGCTATCTGGTGACGATGCTGAGGGAGAGCTATCGGGTCATCGAAGCAGACGATGGCATCGCCGCGCTCAAAAAGGCGAAATCCGAGCTCCCGGATCTGATTCTTCTCGACGTCATGCTTCCCGGCGTCAGCGGCCTTGAAGTTTGCCGCACGCTGAAGGAACGGGCCAACACGCGGGGGACGAAAATCATCGTCCTCACAGCGAGAGCCGACGAAGAGGCCAAGATCGTGGCGCTGAAAAACGGCGCCGATGACTTTCTCACCAAGCCCTTCAGCGGCCTCGAAGTCCGTTCGCGCATTGCAAACCTCATTCGCGCCGCACAACTTGAACGCGAGCTTCAGAGCACCAACGTCGAGTTGAAACAAAGCCTGCAGCAGTTGCGCGAAACCGAAGCTGCCCTCGTGCAGAATGCGAGATTGAGCGCGCTCGGCACGATGGCGGCGGGTCTGCTCCACGAAATCGGCAATCCGCTGAATTTCATGGGCACGGCTTTGCAGCTCGCCGCGCGCGACCCGACCATCCAAGGCGATCCCGACACCGCCGATACGATGAAGGACATCCAGGCCGGCTATGACCGCATCCATCGGGTGGTCACCGACTTGCGCGGCTTCACGGCGCCTCAGAAGCCCGAGCATCCCCGGCCGTTCGAGATCGAAGGCGCAATCGACCATGCCTTGCGCTTTACGGCGCACGTCCAGAAAGGAATTACGATCAAGCGGGAGATCGCCGTTAACGGTTCGGTATTCGGGTCCCAGTCCACGATCACGCAGGTCCTCGTGAACCTGATTGCCAACGCCGTAGCAGCCGTTCGGACCATCGAGGAGCAAAGGCAGCCTGAAATCCGGATTAGCTCGTGGGTTGAAGGCGATAAGCTTTTTGTCTCAGTTCGGGACAATGGAACAGGAATCGATCCCGCCATTCAGGCGCAAATCTTCGATCCGTTCTTTTCGACCAAAGACGTAGGCGAAGGAATGGGCCTGGGATTGGCGGTCAGCCACCGCATTATTGCCAATCATGGTGGTTCACTGAGTGTTAAGAGTTCCCTTGGAGAGTGGACTGAGTTCCGTTTCAATCTGCCGCTTGCGACAGAGAAAGAAGATCAGTTCCCTCATGGACTCGTTTCGTACTGATCAACCGGTCGAGATTTTGATCGTCGACGACGAGCCGCAAGCCGTTAAATATTTCAAGAAGGCGTTCGGCACCAAATACGACGTCCTCACCGCGACGAGCGCCGACGAAGCCGAATCGCTCGTACTTTCTGGCAGTCACAACATCGGCCTCGTTATCACCGACCAGCGGATGCCCGGCCGCAGCGGGGTCAGCCTGCTCAACCGCATCCGTAACGAACGGCCCGACATCATCCGCATGCTGACCACGGCGTATGCCGATCTCGATTGTGCCATCGACGCGGTGAACAAAGGCGAAATCCTTCGCTATATTTCAAAGCCTTGGGATTTGCGCGTTCTCGAAGCCGAGATCGATCAGGCGATCACGTTCTATTTGCTGAAGAACGAATACGGCATGCTTCTGCGCGACAAGCTGAGCGCGCTGCACCGTACCCTTCTGCGTGACCGAATGAACAGCCTCGCCGTCATGGCCGGGACGCTCCCGTACAACGACGCGCCATTGACGATGTACCGCTATCTGAAAGACGCTCTTGCCGAGACCGCCTGGCGTCCGGCCCTTCAGAAGCAGTGGACGCAACTTCGGGCCCAGGATCACTGGCGCATCCCCGTCGAGGAAACCGAACGCGCGATCAATCTTACCGAAGAGCTTATGGATCGCGCCCTTCTCGTCAGCAACGACATCGGCGCCGATGCCAACCTGGTGACGATTGCGCGCCAATGCGCGCGTGCCATCAACGAGGAATACGGCGGCCAGCACATCGGCGTGCACAGTGACCGCGAGACAATCTCCACCGCGGCAAGTCCTTACGCGATCGAAGCCATCATGCAGCGCCTGATGGAGCCGATGTGGCGTTGGGCGGCGCCGGGAAGCACGCTGCAGATCAACCTCAGTCAGCACGCTGATGGCGAGGTCTCGATCAACTTCGAGACGCGCAATTGCGAACCGGCCAAGGCAATGCAGGATTCGGTACTATTCGCCCCCGCGATGCAGCCGACGTCCAAGAGCGCAAGCGATTTGCTGAAAGCTTGCCTGGCGATCGGCCATATCGGAGGCCGCGTCAGCTCGCCCCCGATGCAGAACGGCTACAAGCAGGTTCAGGTCACTCTGCCGGCGCACGCTGGACAAGAACCGAAAGAGCACCCGAATTCCGTTTTCACCAGAGAGTGGGTGCAGGACCTGAGCGGCGATTACGAAAAGTGGGTCCTCGGAACGCTCGATATCGCGGCCTGATCCCCTGCGGCGTCTGACCGCTGGTATCGGCATACCCGTGATCTTGGCGCAAGCCAAACGCTGTTCAAATCCAGTTCCTCTCGCAATTTTCGCCCCATCGACGGACGTGAAAAGCGGAGCCCACCCGCGAATCGCGACGGTGCTTCGGCTGCCGACGCTCCCTTCGCCCCTTGTGTCCTCCCCCTCCCGCCACTAGCTCTCCGGGATGCAAACGGCATTTGACACCGATGCGGTGCCAGGAAGTCGGGCCTTTTGTTTTAAGCCGTACCGTTCAATAGGCACGGGCCGGCGCGCCGCGAAGTTTCCCGAATCCTCGTCCAGCAAGGCATGTGGCCTTGCATAAGACCGGCGTAGGGCGCACCGTAGGCGGTAGGGGAGACATCACACCACACCGCATCGGGATTTACCGGCAAGCGAATACGCGTGCAGCTGGATGCGTTTGGAAGCTATCTCCACAACCTGCACGGGAGAAGGGGTCTGATGACTGCCCACGTTCTGGTTAAAGAAGAATTTCTGCTAAGCGCCGTTTTATCCAAACAGCGTACGGCGTTTCTGCGAGATGGGCCGCCCTCCCTCGCCCAACGCAAGGCCGATCTCTCAAAATTGAAGACTGCCGTCCGCGCCCGCCAATGGGAGATCGCCGAGGCGGTGAGCGCCGACTTCGGTAACCGCTCGAAGCACGAAACGCGCATCATGGAGCTCGCGTCGCTCATCCAGACGATCAATTATCTCCGGCGCAATCTTAAGACATGGATGCGTCCGGAACGCCGCCGGATAGCCGTGCACTTCGTACCAGGTTCCTCCTATGTCACTTATCAACCGCTGGGCGTCATCGGCATCGTCTCGCCGTGGAATTATCCCTTTTCGCTGGCGCTGATGCCGCTTGCCACAGCGCTGGCTGCCGGCAATCGGGTGATGTTGAAGCCCTCCGAACTGACGCCCGCAACAAGCGCAGTGATAAAACGACTGCTGGATGATCTTTACCCGGAAGAGCAGGTCGCGGTGGTCATCGGAGGCGCCGAGGTGGGCGCCAAATTTGCCTCTCTGCCTTTCGACCATCTGGTGTTCACCGGAAGCACGTCCGTCGGACGTTCCGTAATGAAAGGCGCTGCCGAAAATCTCGTCCCCGTAACGCTCGAACTCGGCGGCAAGTCGCCGGCGGTTATCGGCCCGGGGACAGATCTCGCAGCCGCCGCAACAAGCATCGCTTACGGCAAACTCGCGAATGCGGGACAAACCTGCATCGCACCGGATTACGTCATCGTACAACGCGATAACGCTGATACATTTGTCACGAAGTATCAGGATGCGGTTGCGACGCTCTATCCCGAGGGACCGAGCAGCAAGAACTATACCTCCATCATCAACTCGCACCACCTCACTAGGCTTCGCCATCTCATCGATGACGCGAGAAAAAAAGGCGGGCGCGTTATCGAGCTACCGCCTGATGCCCTCCCCCGCGTCGGCGATCGAAAACTCGCGCCGAGCGTCATCCTCGACGTAACGGACGATATGGCCGTCATGCAGGAAGAGGTGTTCGGTCCAATCCTGCCCATCGTCACCTACGACGAAATCGACGACGCGATTGCCTTCATAAACCGGCGACCGCGCCCGTTGGCGCTCTACTATTTCGGCAGCAATACCGAGGAGCGCCGGAAAGTTCTGGAACGGACGATCTCGGGCAACGTCACGATCAACGATACGTTGATGCACTACGTCCAGACGGATCTCC
>JAICLG010000312.1 GCA_025927515.1 Hyphomicrobium sp. | reverse complement strand
TGAAAGCAGCGCCATTCCATGATCGCGGTGCCGTATCGTGCGGGCCCGGGCGGTATAATGAAATGCAAACGGTTCCGGCGGCGGCGCGCCGGTACGAAGATGCCGTTGGAGAAATCTCACATCCTGCCGCAAGTCGATGAAATCCCTGAGGCGGGCAAGCAGGTTTGCCAGAACGAGATCATTCCAGCTCGACTGGATGTTGAGGTGCGGATCGAGCTTTCCTGTTTCGGCCCTCAGCCTCTGAGCACGGTCGGGATCGATCCGGTCGGACCGTAGCCAATTCGACAGATCATCCAATAAAGTTTCGAGGCGCGGATCGAGATTGCCCAATCGTTCCAGGACGCCGACGCGATCGCCTATCGAGGTCGCGATCGGGAGGAACATCAGCATGTGCTGGCGTAGGGTCGCCAGGGCTTCCGGGGAGCGTCGAAATCCGCTCAGTTCCCATCGAAGCGATGTCGTCAAGGTATCGAAGGCGATAGCATCCGAGGCTAGCCCCAATCGTTTCGATTGGGAGTCGGAACCGGCCTGACGTCTGCAGAAGGCTTGGATGACCCATTCCCGCGCGCTCTTGATCCACGCGTCCAGTCGGGCTGACATGACGGGTTCGGCGGACTGGGGAAAAATTACGATCGAGGCGACGGCTGCGCAAAAGATGCCGAGCGTTATTTCTTCAACCCTGGAAATGGCGGTGTCGAATATCGTGCCGGGCACGTCGACTGACGGGAAGCAGATGATCGCGGCGGTGTAGCCTGCGAGCATGACGACGTAACTGCGGGGCGTGCGGTCCAGCAGAGAGAAATAGAGGCAGAAGCCTACCCAGATGGCGATTGCCAGCGAAAGGACGATCGGCGCGTTGACGAGGTTTGGGACGAGGACGACGCTCATGGCGGCCCCGAGCAGCGTACCCAGCGTTCGATAAAGGGCCTTGGAACGCGTGTCGCCGGCGAGGACCTGGCTGGTGATGTAGACGGTGCTCACCGCCCAATATGGCCGGGGCAAGTCGATCCATAGCGCGAGGTAGATGGCCAGCGTGGCGGCGCCGAAGGTCTTTATTGCGAACGTCCAATCACGCCAGTCTGGCACGTACATCCGCTACATCCGTCCTGCCTTACGTTCAGCCATCTCAGCAAGAGCCCCACCGGTCGCCGGGGGTACGAGCCTAAGTCATAAAAAATGCGAGCGCATTAAAGGATTTTGGTTTCGGGGCCCGCTTCCGGAATTCGCCGCCTAGCATTATCGCGGCTCACGCACAGAAAACAATTCGATCTCTCCTTGACTATTTTTGGCGATCGGCTCATGTCACCGGCGCTTGTGTCGGCAATGCCGGCAAAGCAATTTGAAGGAACCCAACCCTTGTCTAGCGACAGTAGTAGAACTCGGCCGTCGAGGTTCGTGGTCTGACCGTTGGGTCGGCTTGCCACGATCCGTTTGCGACGGCGGATCGGAAGGTGAGCCATGGAAGACATTCATTACATGTCGGGCGATGACGTCGATCCGATCCTGCTGGTCGAATTGCTCGATAAGCACGATGCCGATATCATCGCGCAGCTCAACGAGCAGGATCTCGAAACGGCTGCCGCCATACTCTCGCAATTTCCCCTGGACCGCGCCGTCGAAATCTTCGACCGGCCGGAGCTGGCGCGTGCAGGCGAGCTCATTCTCGAACTTCCAGAGGACCTGGGCGGCCGCATTCTGAAGGGCATGTCGGCGGACCGCGCCGCGGACGTTTTGCGTCAGCTCGACGGACCGGATCGCACCAGCCTTCTTGCCCGCGTCGATTTCGAGACGGCGCAATCGTTGAAGCTGCTTCTCGCCTACCCGGAAGGTACCGCGGGCAGCATGATGACGACGGAGTTCGTCAGCGTGCCCTCGACGTACACGGTCGCGGAAACGCTCAAGCATATTCGTGAAGTCGAGCACACGCGCGAAACGGTGTACGCGATTTACGTGCTCGATCCGCATACGCGCGAATTGCTGCAGGTCGTGTCGCTGCGCCAGCTCGTCATGAGCGACCCGAACAACGCCATCATGGATGTGGCTTCGGATCGCGACCCCGTCTGGGTCGACCCCGACGCCCACCGGGAGGAAGTCGCGCGGGTGATCTCGATACACGACTTGCTCGCCGTGCCCGTGCTCAACGCGCGGCATCGCATGCTCGGTATCGTCACCGTCGACGACGTCATCGACGCCATTCTTGCAGAAAGTACGGAAGACGTTCAACGCTTCGGCGGCGTTGAAGGCATGGCCGAGCCCTACCTCGAAATCGGCTTCGTCGAGATGATCAAAAAGCGTGCCGGCTGGCTTTGCGCCCTGTTTATAGGCGAAATGCTGACGGCCAGCGCGATGCAGCACTATTCGGACGAGCTTGCAAAGGCCGTCGTTCTGACGCTGTTCATTCCGCTGATCATGAGCTCCGGCGGCAATTCCGGATCGCAGGCGACATCTCTTCTGATCCGCGCGCTCGCGTTGGGTCAGCTGCGGTTGCGCGACTGGTGGCGCGTTGCGATGAGAGAAATTCCGGCGGGCCTGACGCTGGGCGCCAGTCTCGGCATCATCGGAATGGCGCGCATAGCGCTTTGGCAAAATCTCGGGATCTTCGACTACGGCGCACATTGGAAGCTGATCGCTCTGACGGTCGGCACCGGACTCGTTGGAATCGTGACGTTCGGATCGCTCGCGGGATCGATGCTGCCATTCCTTTTGAAGCGGCTTGGGTTCGATCCCGCCAGCGCCTCGGCACCGTTCGTTGCGACGCTCGTCGATGTCACCGGCCTGATGATCTATTTCTCGGTCGCCCTGCTGATCCTGCGCGGCACGCTGCTCTGAGCGTATAGATCTGGCCCTAGTGCCTGTCGGCCTGCCAGCGTTGACCATGCAGCGCGAAGGCCGCTGCATGCCATTCGAGAACGCCAAAAAAGCTAGCGATTGCGCCGAGCTGTGATAGGTTTTCGGCCGATACTCCGGGCGCCGCGGAGCCTCGCATGGCTCCCATTCCAATCAATTCACCTCCAGACGGTTTAACATGACGGTTTTTGAACCTTTGCGACGCACGCTTTCGCTGCAGCCGATTGTGATTTCTGCATCGTTGCTGATCGCGACGGCGATTGCCGGCGTCACAAGCGTTCGCGCAGAGGATGCGCTGCCGGCTTTTCCCGTCACGGTTGCTACGCCGCTCTTGAAGCATATCAAGACGTGGGACGAGTATTCAGGCCGCTTCGAAGCGGTGCAGCGCGTTGAACTGCGGCCGCGGGTCAGCGGCTATGTCGATCAGGTGAATTTCAAGGAAGGCTCCGACGTCAAGCAGGGAGACCTGCTCTTCACGCTCGATAAGCGGCCATTCGAGATCGCGGTCGAGGCGGCAAAGGCCGAGGTTGCGCGAGCGCATGCGCAGGTCGAATTCGCGAAGGCCGATCTCGCACGCGCGGCACCGCTGGTCGAGTCGAAAGCGCTCAGCGAGCAAGTTTACGAACAGCGC
>JAICLG010000149.1 GCA_025927515.1 Hyphomicrobium sp. | reverse complement strand
CGTTGCGGGGGCTATCAAAACGGGGCATGAATAGCGCCGCAACCTCGCGATACGATGGCGACAATGGCTCTCAAGGCTGATCCTGCCGACCTTCTGGCGCGGACACCGCTATTCGGTGGACTGGACGAATCCAGCCGCAGAGCCGTGGCGGGCGAACTCCGGGAGGCCACGTATGAACCCGGTCAAGTCATTTTTTCGCGCGGCGACACCGGTTCTGAGCTCCACATCGTCAGCAAAGGTCGTATCCGGCTTTCGGTTCTGACGTCCGACGGCCGAGAACTTTCATTTGCTCATGTCGAGCCGCCTTCGATTTTCGGTGAACTTGCGGTCTTCGACGACAGAGCGCGCTCGGCAGACGCAACGGCGGTCAACAAGGTTGAGACGCTGACGCTTTCGAAAGCGGCGTTCCTGCGGCTGCTCGCATCGCGGCCGTCCGTGGCGGAAGCGGCGGTGCGTTTTCTCGCCGGCCGATTGCGAAACGCCGACGAGCAGCTTGAGGCCATCGCCCTGCATCCGATCGAAGCGCGATTGGCGCGCTTCTTTCTGGCTTCCGCCCGGCAGAAAGATCCTTCCGGCGAATCCAGCAAAGTTTCTCTTGCGCTACCGATTTCGCAAAGCGAACTAGCCCTGCTCGTCGGCGCCAGCCGTCCGAAGGTAAACGCCGCGCTCGGACTGTTGGAATCGGAGGGTGCCATCGAGCGACGGGGCCAGCTCGTCGTTTGCGACATCGCGGCGTTGAGCGGAATCGGGCGCCTTGATGAGAAGGACTGATGCCCCGATCCTTCGAGGGCTTCTCGGACCAACCCAATGACGATCGTGGACCGACAGAAAGAGCGCGTTCGATCGGAAGGATCGCCCGCTTTGATGGGCCGGCTTGTTCGCCCGATCAAAAAGATTTTGGCAGGAATTGCCTGCATCGGCATCGAGCGCTATCCGCCCGACACGCAACGCAGGCTGAAGATCGTCAACGTCTTTTCGGCTTTGGTCGTCGTGACGACATTCATCTACGCGATGCAGCTCTGGAGGTCCGGCGACAAATCGATGACGCCGGTCGTGCTGATCAATCTCGGGCTCGCTATCATCGTGTCGTTCGTGCCGCTGATGCACCGCTTCAACGAAATGGCGGGCGGACTGCTGCTCGTCCTCGCTGAGTTCACGGCGCTCATCGGGTTCACATCGTATTTCGGGCGGCTGGGCGGCGCGCCCTTGCAGTACGTCGTTGCGGCCGCGGCTCCATTCGTCATTTTCGAAGCGCGCCGCTTCTGGCTGATCTTCACGATCGTAATCACGGCGCTCGCCTTGCATCTGATCGCGTGGTTTCAATTTCCGATGGAGGCCGCGCGGCTTCATGCCGGTTCCGACGTCATCGACGCGCTCTACGTGCAGGGGGCGATCACGACGTTCGGGCTGATCGCGGCATGCGTTTATTATGCCTTCGGCTTGGCCGAGAACGCCAAGGCAGAGACCGAGCAGGTTTTGCGCAACGTTCTGCCAGACAGCGTCGTCGAGCGCCTCAAGTCGGCACCGGGGGAAAGCATCGCCGACGGCTTTTCGGACGCCTCCATTCTTTTTGCCGACATCACCGGTTTCGTTGGCATGGCGCGCGGTCTCGGTCCGGAGAGGACCGTGGCGCTGCTCAATCGACTCGTCAGCGCATTCGATGAGCTGGCGCAACGTCACGGCGTCGAGAAGATCAAGACGATCGGAGACGCGTACATGGTGGCCTCAGGCGTGCCGATCCCACGCCGGGATCACGCGCAGGCGTTAGCGGCGATGGCATTGGATCTTGTGGCGGCGGTCCGCACCGTGAGCGCCGTCGAGAATGTGCCTTTGAACGTCCGCGTCGGCATGGCATCGGGTCCGATGATGGCGGGCGTCATCGGCATAAACAAATTCAGCTACGACGTCTGGGGCGATCCGGTGAATCTCGCAAGTCGCCTCGAGCAATCGAGCGAACCGGGGCGCATCACGATCTGCCCGGCCTGCTACGCAGCCTTGAAGGATACATTCGTCCTGCAATCGCGCGGGCTCATCGACATCAAAGGTGTGGGTGAACAGGAAGCGTGGTTCCTGGACGGCCGGCGCTAAGCGTGCGCGGCTCTAGCCCTTCCAGTGCAGCGAGCAAACAAGCGTGAACAGACGGCGTGCCGTATCCTCGTCAACGATGATCTTCGGCAACAGCTTATCGCGGAGCAAGCTGCTGCCTTCATCGTGCAGCGCCCGGCGGCTGACATCGATCGCTTGGATGCGCGCCGGCGGGGCGGTCCGCACGGCCTCGTAGTAGGATTCGCAGATCATGAAATAATCTTTCATGAGACGCTTGAGCGGCGTCAGAGCGACGGCATGCTCGATGCCATCGCCGTCGTTGGCAGTCACGATGCTGAGTTGCAAGCGGTCGTCGGCTACCGAAAGGTGCAGCTTATAGGGGCCATCGTCCAGGCCATCGACGCGAAAGGCATTGCCGTCGAGAATGTCGAAGATGGCGACTTCCCGTTCGTGCTCCGTGTTCGCGTTGGCGCGGCCTAGGGATTTCGTGTCGAGCGTAATCTCCGCCAGACGGTCGCGACTTCTTTCGGCTGTGCTCACGGTCTGATCCATGCCGCAATCAATTCGTTTTTGCCAAACGCACCTCTACCGAGCGCCGATGACCTTCCAGGCCCTCAGCACGCGCCAGCGTCATCGCTGCGGGACCGAGGGCTGCAAGCGCGGCTTCGTCGAGCTTCAGAATAGACGTGCGCTTCATAAAATCGAGTACTCCAAGACCCGAGGAGAACTTGGCGCTGCGGGCCGTCGGAAGGACGTGATTGGAGCCCGAGACATAATCGCCGATCACTTCCGGCGTCGCGTGGCCGATAAAGATCGCTCCGGCGTTGCGAATGCGGTTCGAGAGGTCTTCGGCGTTCCGCGTAGCGATTTCCAAATGCTCGGCGGCTACTCGATCTGCAAGCGTCGGCGCCTCGTCGAGCGATTTCAAAACGATCGTGGCGCCGTAGGCGTTCCAGCTCTCTCCCGCGATATTTCCGCGCGGTAAGGATTGCAGTTGGCGGGCCACGGCCTGTTCTACGGCGCCCGCGAACTCCGCATCGTCCGTCATCAGAATGGATTGAGCTGCCGTATCGTGCTCGGCCTGCGCGAGAAGATCGCTCGCGATCCATTCCGGATCGTTGTCTCGGTCGGCGATGACGAGCACTTCGGAAGGGCCTGCGATCGAATCGATGCCGACGATGCCGAATACCTGACGCTTGGCGGCGGCAACATAAGCATTGCCCGGTCCGACGATCTTGACGACCGGACGGATGGTTTCAGTGCCGTATGCCAGCGCTGCGACAGCTTGGGCTCCGCCGATGCGATAGATTTCAGTCACGCCTGCGATCTTGGCCGCAGCGAGGACCAGCGGATTGAGCTCTCCTGCAGGCGACGGCACCACCATCACGATGCGCGGCACGCCAGCGACTTTTGCCGGCACCGCGTTCATCAGCACCGAACTCGGATAGGACGCGAGGCCGCCCGGAACGTAGAGCCCGGCAGATTCTACTGCGGTCCACCGATGCCCAAGTTCGACGCCGGCGGCATCGCGGTAGCGATCGTCGGTGGGCAACTGGCGCTGGTGGTGATCGACAATACGATCGTGCGCGAAACGAAGTGCATCCAATGTTTCTTTCGAACATTCTGCAAACGCGGCTTCTATCTCGGCGGCCGTGACCGTCATGTCGATCTTGCGAAGATCCAGGCGATCGAACTTCAGGGTAAGATCGACGAGGGCGGCGTCTCCGCGCGCACGAACATCGCCGATGATGTCTCGCACCGCGTTATCGACGTCGGCGGAAACTTCGCGCTTCTGCGACAGCAGCGCCGTGAACTGCTTTTCGAAATCCTTATCGACGCTCTTCAGCCGCATCGGCATGAGCATTTATCCTCAGAGCGTGGTTGCCCGATAGAGTTCAGCTTGCGTCCTCTGGGTGCTTCGGCGAACGGTTCGTGGCCCAAGCCGCCCCAAGATCCTTCAATTCGACCTCGACGCATTCGACGTCGAGCCGAATGGCCGCGCCGCCGGAAAATGTCAACGTGACATAGCCTTCCGGAGCTTCCGGACTTCCCGCCGGCTCGAACGTCATCGCCAATAGCGCGAGCGCCAATCGTTTGTCGTTCAGATTTATGCCTTGGAGCTTTGCCGCGTTCACACGTTCGAAACGAATTGCCGTTTGGCGACGCTCGAAGTGCTCGTCCGACCCCGGCTTTTGCTTCGACGCCGCTGCTTTTTCCCAGTCGAACCGATTTGCGATGGCAACGAAGCGGTGCTCTTTTGGCAGATAGCTCATATCGCCGACCCGCAGGACGGCATCTTGCAGATGCGCCGAAAGGATGCCGAGATCTTCTGCATCGAGAGCAATGAGTCTGAGATCGCGCATTGATGCCAATTCTTTCCCGCGTGTGCCTGACGTGCTGCACGCCTGAGTGTTATCGACCGGAGCACATCGGTGCAACACCGCCGCGGTCAAATGGATGCCAGCCTTTCCGTTCAGCCGGATCAGCCGCTGGTCAGGCGCTCGATATCAGCGCCGCAGCGGCTGAGCTTCTGCTCGAGCTGCTCGAAACCACGATCCAGATGGTAAACGCGGTTGATCATCGTCTCGCCCTCGCCTGCGAGGCCCGCAATCACCAGTGAAACGGAGGCTCTGAGATCGGTCGCCATGACGGGCGCACCTTTCAAAGCCTTGACGCCGGTTATCGTCGCGGTGTCGCCCTGCAGCTGAATGTCGGCTCCGAGCCGCGCAAGCTCCTGCACGTGCATGAAGCGGTTCTCGAAAATCGTTTCGCGAATGACGCTTGTACCCGACGCAAGCGTCAGGAGCGCCATCAGCTGCGCCTGCAGGTCGGTCGGGAAGCCGGGGAAAGGCTCGGTCTCGATCGACACCGGTTTAACCCCGCCACCGTTTCGGGTAACCCGGATGCCGGACGCTGTCGGAGCGATGGTCGTTCCGGTTTCGGCAAGTACGTCGAGCGCGGCCTTGAGGTCGTCGATGCGGGCGCCTTCGAGGGTCACGTCACCACCTGTTGCGGCGACAGCCATCGCGAAAGTGCCTGTCTCAATGCGATCGGGAAGAACAGTATGGACGGTGCCTTCGAGACGGTCGCGGCCTTGAACGCGGAGCGTCGACGTCCCGATGCCTTCGACCTTCGCTCCCATTTTCGAGAGGCAGGTCGCAACGTCGCCGATCTCGGGCTCGCGCGCGGCGTTCTCGATAACGGTCTCGCCTTTGGCCAAAGCCGCGGCCAGCAGCACGTTGTGCGTTGCGCCGACGGAAACCTTGGGAAATACGATGCGGGCGCCGCGCAAGCCTTTCGGCGCCCGCGCGATGACGTAGCCCGCATCGATATCGATATCGGCGCCGAGCGCTTTGAGGCCCATCAGGTGCAAATCGACGGGACGCGTACCGATCGCGCAGCCGCCCGGCAAAGACACCTTCGCCTCCCCCATGCGTGCGATGAGCGGACCCAGCACCCAGAAGCTGGCGCGCATGCGCGAAACCATTTCATAGGGGGCCGTCGTATCGACGATGTCGCGCGCGGTCAGATGGAACGTCTCGCCGAGATGCATGGCCGGACCGGGACGCTTGCCATCGACCGCGAGATCGACGCCGTGGTTGCGCAGGATGCGGACCAAAAGATTGACGTCGGCGAGGTTCGGGACGTTCTTCAGCGTCAGCCGGTCATCGGTCAACAGGCTCGCGATGAGCAAGGGCAGAGCTGCATTCTTGGCGCCGGAAATCGGGATCGTGCCGTGGAGCGCTCTGCCGCCGGTAATCCTGATCCGATCCATAAATGCTCATTGTCTCCTATGTGAAGCTGATCCTGGCCACGGCCGGGATTCGCTTCTTGCCAGTGTGGCTGATTAGCGTTTTCGTGGGTGGCCCGGCAAGCGGCTATCCCAGACAATCCGCCCCGTTTCAGGGCTTGCCGGAAGATTGCTCGTCCTTGGTGTTGCCTTTGCCACCCATTTGGCCACGGGAGGCTTCCTTGCGGCGCTTCAAATTGGCCCGCATGACCTCGGCCAGACGCTCGGCGCGCGCTTCCTTAGGAGATGAATTGGGCGATTTTTCTCGCGGAGGACGATCATTCATGCGCGATCCAGCGGCCGGGATATGGGATTGATGGAACCTGCGGCCTCATCCCGCGAGCTTGGCTTTCCGTCTTGCTCCCCGTCAAGCCTTGTGGCAGTGTCCCGCCGCTTGCAGAAGCGGGCACCTTGCGCGTCGGTTTCGTCGGCGCGCTTGATTTTTCTAGGGGCCAGTCGTTGGTACCCTCATGCCCGTCCAGGCTGCCGTAGCTCAGTGGTAGAGCACTCCCTTGGTAAGGGAGAGGTCGAGAGTTCAATCCCCTCCGGCAGCACCATCCAGCCATAGAAAATTAGCGCACCAAAAACCCGCGCGTATCTGGTCGGGCGAGATGCGGAAGCCTATATAGATTCTGCGGACGTATTCGCCCCGGATTTGGACCCCGTTCGTTCTGGCCAGTGCAGGCACATTTCGAGCGTCGTCACCCCAAGCGGACCGCCGGCGAGTTTTTTGGAGCCATCTCAGGAAACACCACAGCCCGGTCGGGCGTTAGTGAGCGGAGACAATGTTGCTCCGACGGGCAATAAGCACCTTTTTGAAAAAGGGGTTGTCTATGAACGTCTCACACATTTTGAAGACAAAGGGATCGGACATCATGACCGTCCGGCCCAGCGAAACCGTCCAAAATGCTGCGATGAGGCTCCGCCTCAAGGGTGTCGGTGCGCTGATCGTCAGTCGCGACGGTCTTACACTTGACGGGATTATTACGGAGCGCGCCATTTCGGACGGCGTCGCCGTTCACGGCAGCAATATCGGCGATCTGCACGTCTCGGATATCATGATTACCGGCGTTTTCACCTGCTCACCCGAGGACAGCATCGCGAACGTCGCCCGTCTCATGACGCATCGCCGACTTCGCCACCTTCCCGTGATGGAGGGGGGCCGCCTCGTCGGCATTCTAAGTGTCGGCGACATTCTGAAATACCGCCTGGATGAAGTCACGCTCGAAGCGCAGGTCCTCCAGGACGTGGCCATAGCACATCGTTAATCCTATCCGCATCCGTCCGGTATTCCCCGTTCCAGATTGGAGCGATTCCCGGTTAGATATTTGACGCGGCGGAAATTGGCATACATCTTCAAGAGATGTTGCAGGCGACCGTCGGCACGTTTCTCACCGAGCGTTTGAAGCAAGTCGGGCTCAAGCATGCTTTCGGCGTGCCCGGCGATTACGTGCTGACGTTCATGGATCGGCTTATTAGCTCGGGAATCGAGCTGATCGGCACGTGTAATGAACTCAACGCAGGCTATGCCGCCGATGCCTATGCGCGGATCAACGGTATCGGGTGCATCTGCGTTACCTGGGGTGTCGGCGGGTTCAGCGCGATGAACGCGGTTGCGGGCGCCTACGCCGAGCAGGTGCCGCTCGTTGTCCTGGTT